>PLOF01000094.1 GCA_003142035.1 Candidatus Dormiibacterota bacterium | reverse complement strand
CCGCGGCCCGCGCGGTCATGGTCGGCTGGGCGCTGGTGGGCGTCGCCTCCGGGGCGCTGATCGGGTGGCGGCTGGCCGGCCCCCCGGCGGGGATCTCGATCGCCGCGCTCCTTGCCGTCGACCCGTTGATGGTGCAGCAGTCGGTGATCCTCCAGGCAGATGGCCCGGCGACGGCGCTCGGGCTGCTGGCGGTGGCCATGGCGACGTGCGCCCTGAAGGACCGCCGGGAGCGCGCTCGCGAGGTGTTCGCCTTCCTTGCCGGTGCCGTGCTCGTGGTCGGGGTGCTCACCAAGCTGCTGGACGCCGCCGTGGTCCCCGTGGTCGCCGTGACCCTCGTCGGCACACGCCCCTGGCGGCGCATCTGGCTGCTCGCGCTGATCGGCGGTTGCGTTGCCGGCGCCGTCCTCCTTATCCCGTATGTCACTGCGTGGTCAGCGCTGTGGGTCCAGGTGATCGGGATGCATCTTCCCGACAGCTCCACCGTCGGCGCGGGCATCAGCCTCTCGTTCCTCGGCGCCTGGGCGCGCCTCGAGCTGCCGGAGATCATCCTGGCCGCGCTGGGAGTGTTGCTCGGCTGGCGGCACCACCCACGTCTGGTTGCCACCGGGCTGGTCTGGATCGGCGGAGCGCTGGTGGCGGTGGCGGCCACCCACCCGGCGCTCCAGCACTACCAGATCGCGATCAGCCCGGGCCTGGCCCTGCTGGGAGGCGCGGCACTGGCTCAGGTGGCTGAATGGTGCGGGGCAGGCGCCCACGCGAAGTGGACGGAAGCGGCTCTCGTCGCCGTTCTCGTCACCGTGGCCGCCATCGTGCTGGTCGGTTCATTGGGGAATGTCCAGCAGCTTGAGGTGAAGCCGAATCCCGTTCAGGTGGCGAGCATCCGGCAGCTCATCCCTCCCGGGAGTCAGCTGTTCAGCGATGACCAGTTCAACGAGGCGCTCGCCGGTCGCCAGGGGCCGCCCTACCTCATCGACACCTCACTGCTGCGGCTGCACAACAGTGGCCTGACCCCGGCGGCGCTGGAGAGCCGGATCAGCGGAGACCCCGCCCTCTGTGGAGTGCTCTTCGCCACCAACCGGCTGACCACGGTGCAGGGCTTCCAGGAGTGGGTGGGGATCCACTTCCCGGACCACACGGATCTCCCCGGCGGAGCGGTGATGTACCGGCGCGCCGGCTGCGCGTGAGGGAGGATCCGTCTGGTCCACGAGAGACCGGGACGGGAAGGGGGCAGCCGCCCCTACCGCTCACTGCGCGGCGGCGGCCCGCCGATCGATGGTCAGCTCACCGCCGGCCGCATCGACCTGGACCGTGTCGCCCTCGCCGTACCGGCCTTCCAGGATGGCCATCGCGATGGGGTCCTGCAACCTGCGCTGGATCACCCGCTTGAGTGGTCGCGCCCCATAGGTGGGGTCGTAACCCTCCTCCGCCAGCAGGTCCAGCGCAGCCGGTGAGACGTCGAGATCGAGCTTGCGGACCGCCAGGCGATCGCTCAGCCCGCGGAGCTGGATCACGACGATCTGGCGGAGCTGTGCCTGATCGAGACGGGAAAAGACGATCACCTCGTCGACCCGGTTGAGGAACTCGGGCCGGAAGCGGAGCCGCAGCGTCTCNNGTCATGATCACGACCGCGTTCTTGAAGTCCACGGTCCGGCCCTGGCCGTCGGTGAGCCGGCCGTCCTCGAGCAGCTGCAGCAGGATGTTGAAGACATCGGGGTGCGCCTTCTCGATCTCGTCGAGAAGCAGCACGCAGTAGGGACGGCGGCGCACCGCCTCGGTGAGCTGGCCGCCCTCCTCGTAGCCGACGTAGCCCGGAGGCGCGCCGACCAGGCGGGAGACGGTGTGCTTCTCCATGTATTCCGACATGTCGAGACGGACCATCGCCTGCTCGTCATCGAAGAGGAACTGGGCGAGAGCCCTGGCCAGCTCGGTCTTGCCCACCCCGGTGGGGCCCAGGAAGATGAAGGAGCCGATGGGCCGGTTGGGATCGGAGAGGCCGGCGCGCCCGCGCCGCACCGCGTTGGCGACGGCGCTGATGGCATCGTCCTGCCCGATCACGCGATCGTGGAGGCGTTCCTCGATGTGGAGCAGCTTCTGGACCTCGCCCTCCAGCATCTTGGTGACGGGGACGTGCGTCCAGTTGGCGACGACCTCCGCGATGTCCTCGGCGTCGACCTCCTCCTTGAGCAGCGGGTGGTCACCGCGCACCTCGCCGAGCCGCGCCTCTTCGGCGGCGAGACCGCGCTGCAGCTCGCCGAGCTGACCGTAGCGGAGCTCGGCTGCGCGCGCGAAGTCCGCCGAGCGCTCCGCCCGCTCCGCCTCGTGCTTGACCTGCTCGATCCGCTCCTTGATGTCGCGGATCCCGTTCATGGCCCCCTTCTCCTGCTCCCAGCGCTGGCGCAGACCGCGGGCCTGCTCCTGCAGGTTGGCCAGCTCCCTCTCCAGCGCGGCCAGCCGCTCCCGGGAGGGGGTGTCGGACTCCTTGCGCAGCGCCTCGCGCTCGATCTCCAGCTGCCGGATCTCGCGCTCCACGACGTCCAGCTCGGTGGGCAGGGAGTCGATCTCGATGCGCAGCCGCGAGGCCGCCTCGTCGATGAGGTCGATCGCCTTGTCGGGGAGGAAGCGGTCCGTGATGTAGCGCTGCGAGAGGGTCGCGGCGGCGACGATCGCCTGGTCAGTGATGCGCACCCCGTGGTGCACCTCGTACCGCTCCTTGAGCCCGCGGAGGATGGAGATGGTATCGGCGACCGACGGCTGGTCGACCATCACCGGCTGGAAGCGCCGCTCCAGCGCCGCGTCCTTCTCGATGTGCTTGCGGTACTCGTCCAGGGTGGTCGCGCCGATGCAGCGCAGCTCACCGCGGGCGAGCGCTGGCTTGAGCATGTTGCCGGCATCCATGGCACCCTCGGCGGCGCCGGCGCCCACGATGGTGTGCAGCTCGTCGATGAAGAGGACGACCCGGCCGTCGGAGGAGGTCACCTCCTTGAGCACCGCCTTGAGCCGATCCTCGAACTCGCCGCGATACTTGGAGCCCGCGACCATGGCGCCGAGGTCGAGGGCCACGAGCCGCCGGTCGCGGAGTGACTCGGGCACGTCGCCGCTCGCCATCCGCTGGGCCAGTCCCTCGGCGATAGCCGTCTTGCCGACCCCGGGCTCGCCGATGAGAACGGGATTGTTCTTAGTCCGGCGGGAGAGCACCTGGATCACCCGGCGGATCTCGTCGTCGCGGCCGATGACCGGGTCCAACTTTCCCCGGCGGGCGGCGTCGGTGAGGTCGCGGCCGTACTTGGTCAGGGCGTCGTACTTCTCCTCGGGGTTGGCGTCGGTCACGCGCTGACTGCCCCGGACCGCCTCCAGGGTCGAGTAGACCTTCTCGGGGGTGACCCCGGCCTGCTGGAGCATCCGGGCTGCCTCGCCCTTCTCCTGGCGGGTGATGGCGAGCAGGAGGTGCTCGGTCGAGACGTACTCGTCCTTGAGCCGGGCCATCTCGTCGAAGGCGGCCATGAGGACGTCGCGGAGGGCTGCGCCCACGGCCGGCTCGCCGCCCCCGATCTGCTTAGGACGGGCTTCGAGCACGGACTGGAGGCGCGCGGCAAGCGGCTCCGGCTGGACCTCCATCCGCCTCAGGAAGGAGGGGACCAGCCCGTCGTCCTGGTGAAGCAGGGCGAGCAGGAGGTGTTCGGGCAGGACGGTCGGATGCTGGAGGCTGGTGGCCGCCGTCTGGGCGGCCTGGAGAGCCTCTTGGGAACGTTCGGTGAATCGATCAAGACGCATGCCTTGTGCATACCACCATGCTCCCCGGGCCAACCACCCGACGGCGGTGCAGCCCGATCAGCACGGTGCCGGCGGAATCTGCACATGCTGTTCGGACGCCAGACAGCTAGGCTTCAGACGTGTCGGTCCGGCTATCCATCCTCGGCAGCGGCAGCGCCTTCAGCGGCTGCGGGTTCAACGCCTCGTCGGTCCTGGATGAGCGCGTGATGGTGGACGTCGGCGCACCGCCCCACGTCCTCCTCCCCCGCCTCGGGCTGCGCATCCAGGACATCGAGCTGGTCCTGCTCACCCACTTCCACCTCGATCACGTCGGGATGCTGCCGCTCCTCCTCGGAGCCCTCGCCCACGCCGACGACCCACCGGAGCCAGGACGGCTCGCCATCGCCGGTCCCATCGGGACCCTCGAGCTGGTCCGCCGGATGACCGTCGCCGGCTTCGGGGGATCCACCCAGCGCCGGATCGAGGAGGTGGTGGCGCCGCGCTACGTGCTCCTCCAGGACGGCAGCGACGTCCTGATCGGGGACAGCCGCGTGCGCAGCCACTCGGTCGTGCACAGCACCTGCCCCTCGCTCGCGTATTCGGTGACCCGGGGTGGGCTGCGCGTCGGCTTCACGGGCGACACCACCCTCTGCGCCGGGCTCCGCCGTCTCGCCGGTGAGGTCGACGTGCTGGTCTGCGAGTGCTCCGGGGTGGACGGCCCGGTGAACGGTGGCCACCTCTGGCGCGACGAGGTGGCGGAGCTGGTCCGTGAGCACCCGAAAGTCCGATTCGTCCTCAATCACCTGGCGGGACGCGTATCGGTCCCCGGAGCGCTGACCGCCCACGACCTGCTGACCCTGGAGCTCGCCGCGTAGGCGGGTCGGCGGGTGCCGGTCAGGGTCGCCTGGAGCTCACCAACCTCGGAAGAGGCGGCGCCTCCAACCCACCCCCAAACACTTCTTTGACAGTTTGGTCCGCCCCGGCTACCGTTAGCTGGTGACGTCAGACCACGCCCAGCCCGACGAAGAGCTGTCCCGGCTTCGGGTCCTGGCCCATCCGCTGCGGCTGCGGATGCTCTCCCTTCTGACCGGAGCCGCGTTCTCGGCGATGGAGCTGAGCCGAGAGCTTGGGATCAGCCAGGCCCTGGCCAGCTACCACCTACGTCAGTTGCATGCCGCCGGTCTGGTCGACCTGGTGGAGGTTCGCTCCCGCCATGGTGGCCGGGAGCGTCGATTCATCCACCCGGCGGTGGCACCCGCCCCGCCGCGCGAGAGCGGGACGGATCGGGAGGGCCAGGCCCTGTTTGCGGAGGCTGTCGCCGTCGAGATGCGCCGCCGTAGCGGCGAAGCCGAACCGGGCGCATCCATCCTGGGTGTCGACGCCGAGTTGTGGCTCGACCCGGCCGATTGGTCGTCAACTGTTGACGTTTTCCGGACGGCGAGTGTCGAGCTGCACCAGCGAGCCCACCCACCGCGGACGCCTGGCACCATCCGGGTCAGCGTCACCGCTCTGCTGTTCCCCATGACCACTCCGCCGGTGACCTCCGACGATGGGTAGCGGCAGACGCGAGCGGGTCACGGACCGGCTCGGGGTTCTCGGCGAGCGCAACTTCCGGTTGTTCTTCGCCGGGTACGCGACCTCGCTTTTCGGGGCCGCGATGGTGCCCGTCGCGTTGACCTTCGCGGTACTGAACCAAGGGTACGGGGCAGCGGATGTCGGCTACGTCCTCGCGGCCGAGACCGTCCCCCTCGTGGCCCTGCTGCTGATTGGTGGAGTGGTCGCCGACCGCTTCCCCCGGCGAGTGTCCATGGTCGGCGCGGATCTTGTCCGCTTCATCAGCGAGGGTCTGCTCGCCGGCCTCTTGCTCACCGGATCGCCCCCCCTGTGGGCGTTCATGGTCCTCGCCGGGATGCTCGGCGCCGGCCAGGCGTTCTTCAACCCGGCCATGACGGGGCTCATGCCCGAGATGGTCTCGGCCGACCGCCTCCAACAGGCCAACGGGCTGCGCGGTGTCGCCAACTCGACCGGCCAAGTTCTCGGCCCCAGCCTGGCCGGGATCATCGTGGCGAGTCGCGGAGCGGGCTGGGCCATCGCCATCGACTCCGTCACCTACGCGATCAGCGCCGCCTGCCTGTGGCGCCTGGCAATTCCCGCTCGTCCAGCTTCCGAACCGTCGTCCCTGATCTCCCAGCTCGCTAGCGGGTGGCACGAGTTTCGCTCTCGGACCTGGCTCTGGCTGATCGTCGCTCAGGGCGCGACGTTCAATGCCCTCAGCTTCGCTCCCTTCATGGTGCTCGGGGCCGTCATCTCCCACGAGCGACTCGGCGGCGCCGCGGCCTGGGGTGCCATCCTCGCCGTCCTCGGCGCCGGCAGCGTCGTCGGCGGGCTGATCGCCGTGCGCCTCCGCGCCCGCCGGCCCCTGGTCATCGCCACCATCGGGGCCGCCACCTTTGCCCTGCCCATCGCTCTGATCGCCCTGCCCGCCGCCACTCTCCTCGTCGCCGGCGCCGCCGGCATCGCCGGTATCGGCTTGTCGTTCTACGGCACCCTGTGGGAGACCACCCTGCAACGGGAAGTCCGCGGCGAAGCCCTCTCCCGCGTCAGCAGCTACGACTGGTTCGGCTCCACCGCATTCATGCCCATCGGCTACCTCCTTGCCGGGCCGCTCGCCTCCACCATCGGCGTCCGAACCACGCTGCTCCTCGCCGCGTCCTGGGCCGCGGCCTCGTGCGCAGCCGTGCTGACCAGCCGCAGCGTCCGCGGCCTCACCGCACGACCCGCGGACCCGCCCAGCAGGGTGTTGAAGAACCCCCGGCGAGGGATGTCGTTCCCAGACCGGTGAGGCGAAGGAGCCGACGAGGAGGCGACGCACGCATCGCCGAGGATGGGGGCGTCAGGACCGTCGGGGGTTCTTCAACACCTGCTACCGCCGCCGATCCTGCCACCGTGAGCAGCATCGCAACGTAGGCCGGACGGCGACCCACCGCATCCGGCTAGACCGCTCCCCGGCGGCGCAGCAGCCGGTGGCGGAGCAGCCGCGTGAGGGCGGGGGCGAGCGCCGCCCAGGTGTCCCGCCAGAGGCGGCGATCGGGGTCGGCCAGACCGTCCGGGGAGAACTCCCCCTTGCCACTCACGGCCGCGACCGTCCCCAGCTCGGTCCCGAGCAGGGGCGGCCCGCTCCCGCCGAGAGCACGCGACAGCCGGCCAGCAAAGGCGCTCCGGGTCTCGGCCTCGTCATGGCGGATTCCCGTCATCCGCCCGGCCAGGGTGAGACGGCGCCAGACGCCGGCCAGGGAGCGGGGCCGCCGCCACCATCGGAGCGCGACGAGGGCCAGGACGGCCACCAGCACGAGCGCGGCCGGGAAGCCGAGAAGCCAGACCGGGGGCCCGCCCGCCGAGGTGGAGACGGTGGACCCGGTGACCGGTGGCAGGGTGGCCCGGGGGGCCTTCGGGGTCGCGGTGGGGGTGGTCGCGGCACTTGGGGTAGGGGTCGGCCCGCCGCGGGCGAAGGGGAGGTAGCCTCCGAACGTCGACTGCGGGGTGGGCTCGAAGGGAATCCAGCCGTAGCCGGGGAAGTACACCTCCACCCAGACGTGGGCGTCCGTGCTGGTCACCTGGAAGATCGGCTTGTGAGCCGAGCCGTACCGGCCGGTCGCGGTGCCCGGTCCGTAGCCGCTCACCAGCATGGTGGGGATGCCGAGGCTGCGCAGCATCGCTCCCATCGCGCTCGCGTAGTACTGGCAGTAGCCCTGATGACTGCTGTCGAGGAAGTAGACGATCGGCCACTCACCGCTCGGGGTCTTCGGGGGATCCAGTGTGTAGGCGAATGCGCCGCCGCGGAGGTGGGCTTCGATGGCGCTCGCCGCGGCGTACGGGTTGCTCGTCCCCTGGGTCCACCGCTCCGCGAGGGACGAGATGGCGTTCGCCTGGGAGACGTTCTGGGCAGAGGCTCCCTTGCCAAGGATCGGGTCGGCGTCGCTCTGCACCCAGGACGGATAGTCCGTCCCGGCGTTCTCGAGCTCGGCAACGGTCGCGGTGCTCACCGAGCCCGACGTCTCCAGGCTGTCGATCGTCCCCGACCTGATGCTGACCTCGTCGACGTCCAGGAAGGTGGGTTTGGTCAGGGATCCGGAGGGGCAGCTATCCCCGACGCACTCGTAGCCGGAGGGCGGGGGTTGCGTGGCCGCCGGGGTCTCCGCAACGGGTGTGACATCGCCGATGACGGTCCCGGGGAGACTGATCGAGGTCGGGTCGCCGGGGAAGAGTCCGAGGCTGCCGCCGGAATCCGCGGTCGCGGCACCCGCGGAGTTCGAGAAGCCGAGGCGGACGGTGGCCGTGGAGCGGGACGCTCCCAGCGCGGTCTGGTCGCGCGCGATGGGCCCGGCCGGGATGGTCTGCTCGATGGCGCTGTCGAACTGGGGTATCCAATTCCCGCCGTTGAAGACCGTATCGTCGACCACTTGAAGGTAGGTCTGGGAACCCTGATCGGTGGAGTAGGTGAGGACGGGGATGGGCCGGTTGACCAGGTCGCCACCGGGCTGCACCAACGGGTTGAACCCGACCGTGGCGAGGTCACCGGCGGCACTGCCCCCCAAGCCCCGACCCGGCCCATGGAAGAGGGAGTCCGCGATGTCGGTGGAGGTGAGCGGCGGGATCAGCAGGCCGGCGGCCACCACGCCGATGGAGGCAACTGCCAGCGAGGTGATGAAGCGACTCTGGAGCCCCTCGAGAGCAGGCACCCGCCGCCCCCTCCACCGGACCGCCAGCGAGCTGAGCTCCGCGAGGCCGATGACGAGGAGGGCGGCGAGCAGTGCCAGGGTCTCGGCCAGCCCTATCGATGACCCCGGTCCCGCGCGGAGCGTGATCGAGGGTGCGTTGAGCACGTTCACGCCGAGGACCACGAGGGCGGGGAGCACGGCCAGGACCCCGCGCCGCTCCCGGAATGCCACCCAGCCCAGCCAGTACCCGCAGGCCCAGATGATGGTCGAGAGGCCGACCATGAAGGCCCACTGGACGAAGTCGGGGGGGCCGGTGGAGAGCAGCCCCGCGAAGGCCTGGACGATGTACTCGCCGACGGTGAGCTGAAAGCCGAGGTGGCTCACCGAGGCCGGCAGCAGGCCGATGGTCGTGGGCACGACGACGGCCACGCAGAGTGGGATCGCGAGTCCCAGGGCGGCCAGCCGGCCGATGCCCGAGCGTCCCAGCAGGACGGCCTCGAGGACGGCCACGACAGCCACCAGCAGGGTGGCCTGGGCACCCCCGATCCAGCCTCCGGCGAGCACCGCGGCGGTGGTGGCGAGCATGAGACCGATGGCGATGACGTAGGCACCAATCCCGGCGGGCGCCACCGGCGCGGTCGCCGCTGCGACGAACACCTCCCGCCGGCCCTGGGGCCGACCCCTCGCGGCCCTCCCATCCGGAGCACCGCGGGGCCGCGAACCGGCCGGATGCGCGACCGGGCCGGCCACCGCCTCGACCAGGTGGCCTCCGGGAGCAGCGCCGGGCGCGAAGCTCTTCATCGAGCCCTCAGCTCATCTCCGTCGCGTTTGCTCACATCCCCGCGGCGCGGGAGCGGCGGGAGGTCGAGAGGGCGTCGCCCCGCCGCACGATCCACCAGTCGAGGGCCAGCCGCCAGGCGGGGCCGACGCTCATCGCCGGTCCCGAGGCCCCGAAGCTGGTCGGATCGACCATGACGGCGAGGTGCCGCTGCCCGCGGGCTCCCACCTCGACCAGGGCCTCCACCCAGCCGGGCTCACGGTCGCTGGTCACCACGATGAGCCCGCCCCGGCCCTGCCAGCCCCGCCCATGCACGGCGATGGTGTCGGCGATCCCGCGACTCCCGGAGTCCTGCGCGGTGGCGAGAAACTCGAGGATCCGGAGCCGCTGGGTCTCGCCGCGACCCGGTCCGATGGCGGTGCCCAGCCGATCGTTGGTGACCAATCCCACCGCCTGACCCCGGGCGAGAGCCGCGTGGCAGAACGAGGCGGTCAGCGAGACGGCGTATTCGAGCGTGGACTCGGGGGCCTCCCCGAAATGGATGCCGCGACCAAGGTCGAGGATGACCATCACATCCGAGCTCTGCTGCGATTCGTAGAGGCGGCTGATCAGCCGTCCGGCCCGCGCCGTGGACGGCCAGTGGATGCGGCTCAGGCCGTCGTCCGGCGAGTGGTCGCGAACCGAGGAGATGTCCGGGGGGATGTCGAGCCCGCGGCCGTGGGGGACGTCGCCGTAGGAGCCGCCCGTCCAGACGGGGCGCAGCAGCGCGTCGACCTGGTGGATGGCCGGGTAGACGGTCACGATGCCGCTCTCCGCGACCCGAACTCTCTTGGGGAAGAGGCCAAAAGGGTCGCCGAGGCGGATCTCGAGGGGCCCGAAGGCCAGCTTTCCCCGCTGGGTGAAGACCCCGCGCGCGGTCCAGGCCACGGCCCCACCTGGATTGAGGGCACAGGCACGGCCCGGCGCGTACCCCGCGATCCGGGTACGGTCGTGGACCTCGCAGTAGGGGAGGGTGAGGAAGCTCCGATTGCGGAGGGTGAATCGCTCCGTGAAGGCCTCCCCCACCATGTGCGCCCCCTCGGGGGTCTCCCGGTGAACCTCCAGGCGCCGAGCGAGGATCTGAGACCACACCCAGGCCACGACGAGCAGCAGGAGCAGGACGTAGGCCAGGGTGTACGCGAGCTGGACCCCGGTGATGCCGGCGAAGAAGCTGAGGACGACAAGGACGGCGAGGAGGGGCGCCCGGCTACTCATGCCAACCGCTGGGTCGCGGTGGGGACGACCTCAGCGGCGAGGATCTCATCGATGACGCTGGAGGCGGTCACGCCCCGGAGCTCCGCGTTCGGCGTGAGGATCACCCGGTGGGTGAGCACCCCCGCCGCCAGCCCCTTGAGGTCGTCGGGAAGGACGAATTCGCGACCCTCGGACGCGGCCCTGGCCTGGGCCGAGTGGAGCAGACCGAGGCTGCCCCGGGGTGACGCCCCGAGAGCGACGTCAGGGTGCTGCCGGGTCCGCTGTACCAGCCGCACGCAGTATTCCTTGAGCGCCGGGTCGCAGTACACCGCCGCGCAGGCGGCCTGGCATTCGGCGAGCTCCGCAGGGCTGGTGACGGCGAGCAGGTCGTCGAGTGGCGAGGAGGCCTGAAAGCGGTCCAGCATTGCCACCTCGTCAGCGAGGGGCAGGTAGCCGAGGTCCACCTTGAAGAGGAAGCGGTCCACCTGGGCCTCGGGCAGCGGGAAGGTGCCCCCCAGCTCGATGGGGTTCTGGGTGGCGAGAACGATGAAGGGCTCGGGGAGGCGGTGGGTCTGACCGTCCACCGTCACCTGGTCCTCCTCCATCGCCTCGAGCAAGGCGGACTGGGTCTTCGGGGAGGCCCGGTTGATCTCGTCGGCGAGCAGCACCTGGGTGAACACCGGGCCACGGCGGAACTCGAAACCGGTCGTCCGCGGGTCGTAGACGGAGACCCCGGTGACGTCACCGGGCAGGAGGTCGGGAGTGAACTGCACCCGCTCGAAGGAGCAGCCGCTGGCCCGGGCGAGTGCCTTGGCGAGCATGGTCTTGCCCACGCCGGGGACGTCCTCGATGAGGATGTGGCCCCGGCAAAGGAGTGCGAGGACGCACAGCTCGATCTCGGCATCCTTGCCGACGATCACGGTGCCGACGCACTCGACCAGCCGGTTGACGAGGTCGCGCACCCGGGCCGACATGCCGTCCTCCTCCGATCCGCTGCGGTGCCACACGCAACGTTTGGCCAGTATACGAGCCGTTCTTCTGGACCCCAGACAGCGCGTTGGGCCACACGGGCCCCGACAGGACCACGGCCGTCAGACCCTCCTGTGGACAGGGCAGAGGGAAGAACCGGGGGAAACGAGACAAGCGCGCCAAAGTCCCTGTACACTGTTAAACGCCCGACGAGGTCAAGGCGTCGGGGTCAGCGGGAGCGCTGACGGGAAAGGGAGGAAATACGATGGCTCAGATCGAGGACCAGATCCTGACGACCGGGGAAGCGGCCGCCCTCTGTGGTGTCTCGCGGTCGACACTCCGGCGCGCAGTGGCTCAGGGCCACCTGCAGGCCTGGCACACCCCGGGAAAGCATCTCCGCTTCACCCGGTCGGCGTGCCTGGACTTCGCCAGGTCCCTCGGTCGCGTCGACCTGGTGGGCCAGGCGTATGCCGGGGCCGTCCAGGAGTTGATCGCCCGCTGACCTGCTGCCGGGACATCGGGGGGCGGGGAAGGGCGGCGGCAAGCGCACCGAACTAGAGGTTTGCCCGTGCGTCTGCGCCGCGAGGGATGATCTGCGCGTGCGGATCATCGGGCTGACCGGCGGCATCGCGACCGGCAAGTCGACGGTGGCGGCGATGCTCGCCGCACGCGGCGCTGCTGTGGTCGACGCGGACCGTATCGCCCGTGAGGTGGTGGAGCCGGGAACGACCGGCCTCGAAGCCGTGGCCCGCGCCTTTGGTCCCGAGGTGGTCACCGCCTCCGGGGAGCTCGACCGCGCGCGGCTCGCGGGCATCGTCTTCGGCGACTCGGAGAGCCGGCGCCGGCTCGAGGCGCTCACCCATCCCCTGATCCTGGCCCGGATCGCCGACCAGGTCGCCGGTCTCATCCTCTCCGAACCGGCGCTCATCGCCGTCGACGTCCCCCTCCTCTTCGAAGGCGGCCGCCAGTCCGACTTCCCAGGCGGGGTGTTGCTGGTCTACGCCGATGCCGCCACCCAGCTCCGGCGGCTGCACGAGCGCGATGGACTCGGCGACGAGGCGGCCCGCCAGCGGCTCGCGGCCCAGCTTCCCATCGAGCGAAAACGCGAGCTCGCCACCTGGGTGATCGACAATGGGGGCCGTCGAGCGGACACAGAAGCCGCTGTCAACCTCTGGTGGCGGGACATCGTCACCGTGGAGGACCCTCTTTGAACTCGGGCCTGCGCTCCGGGAAGCTTCCGCCCAGCCCGGCGGAGGAGCCGCCTGACGACCTCTCCGCCGGGACGGCGCGAGGCGCCGGGGCCGGCGCCTGGTTTCTCGTCGGCGCAGCGGTGGTCGGGCTGGGCATCGCGACCTACCTGACCACCCTCCACTACGCGGGCGTCGCGCCGATCTGCACCACCAACAGTTTCGTCAACTGCGGGTCGGTCCTGAAGAGCAGCTACTCGGTGGTACCGGGGACCTCCATCCCGGTGACGCTCCCGGGGATGATCTGGTTCATCGTGAGCGGTGCGCTGGCCGTGGTTTCGATCCGCCGCGCGCGGCGCGGGATCGAGGAGCCGGAGTGGCTGCGCCCCGCCCATCTCATCTGGTGCCTGCTGGGACTGGTCTCCGTCCTCTACTTCGTCTTTGCCGAGCTCGTCAAGCTCCACCAGCTCTGCGAGTGGTGCACCACCGTCCACATCCTGGTCTTCCTCAGCCTGCTGGTGACGATTGCGCGCGTCCAGTCGGCGAGGGCTTCATAGCGAGGTTTGCAATGGCCCGACTTTCCAAGCGCCGGCGTGAGAACGTGCCTGCCGGCGGCTCCGCCCCGTCGAAAACCCCGGGCAGCACCCGCCCGGCGGCGTCGACGCCGTCCCGCTACCGCACCCAGCGCGTCCAGGTGCCGCGGCCCTGGTGGCAGAGCCCCTGGGCGTGGGGGAGCGGGATCACGGTGGTGGTGGTCGCGGTGGTCGTCGTCTTCGTCGTGCTGGGACTGCAACCGGCGGCCAAGAGCAGCGGCTCCTCGTCGAGCTCGAATCAGCTCGCCCCTGCCTCCGTCCTTGCCGCGGTCACCGGGGTCAGCCCGAGTGTGTCCAGCACGATCGGGGCAGGTGGGGTGGCCGACCCCATCGAGCCGATAACCGGCTCACCGGCGGCGTTGACCGGCGCGGGGGGCAAGCCCGAGCTCTTTTACCTCGGTGCCGAGTTCTGCCCCTACTGCGCCGCCGAGCGCTGGAGCGTGGTGATCGCCCTGAGTCGCTTCGGGACGTTCACCAACCTGCACCTCACGATGTCCGACTCGAATGCTCAGGACATCCCCGACACCCACTCCTTCACCTTCTACGGCTCCAGCTACTCGAGCCCGTACCTGGACTTCGCGGCGATCGAGAGCGCGGACCGCAACGACAACCCTCTGCAGACGCCGACGGCCGCCGAGGACACGCTGATCAGCACCTACGACACGACCCCCTACTCGACCCAGACCGGCGGTATCCCCTTCCAGGACCTCGGCAACCGCTACATCGTGAGCGGCAGCGGGGTCAATCCCGAGCTGCTCCAGGGGATGACCTGGCAGCAGATCGCGACCACCCTGACCGACACCTCGAGCAAGGTCGCCCAGCCGATCATCGGCGACGCCAACTGGCTCACCGCCGGGATCTGCAAGCTGACCGGCGACCAGCCGGGCTCGGTGTGCAGCGCTGCGCCGATCGCATCCCTGGAGGGTCAGATCGCCTCGTCCTGAGTCGAGGGGTCAACCGGCTGAGAGCGGGCGCGCGGTGCGGGCTCGGACCGAGCGACCGGCGCGCGGAGACGCCAGGCCGAATTGGGGACGGACTCCGGCCACAGGCCGGTGTCTAGCCGGAGGCGGGCGTCGCGGTCGGAGAGGCGGAAGCCTTCGCCGAAGCCGAGGCTGACGCCGACGCGGAAGCCGAGGCCGAGGC
>PLOF01000113.1 GCA_003142035.1 Candidatus Dormiibacterota bacterium | reverse complement strand
ACCGAGATCAAGGACGTGCTGGTCGATTGCGACGCCCTCGCGCCCGACGGCTCTCAGCACACGTACACGGCGGCCGACCTCGGCTTCGGGTACCGCGATTCGCGTTTCAAGCACGACCTCGGCGGCCATGTCGTGGTCACCGCGCGCCTGCACGTCCATGCCGATCTCCCGGTCGCGGTGCGGGCGCTGACCGACGCCATCCAGACCGAGCGCCGGGCGACCCAGCCGTACAGCGAGCGGAGCCTGGGCAGCATGTTCAGCAACCCTCCGGGCGACCACGCCGGACGGCTCATCGACGCCGCCGGGCTGAAGGGGGCGCGGGTCGGCGGTGCCGAGGTCTCCCTGAAGCACGCCAACTTCGTGGTCAACGCCGGGGGCGCCACCGCCGCCGACGTGCTGGAGCTCTGCGACCTGATCCAGCGAACCGTCGCGAAGCAATTCGGCGTTCACCTGGTGCCGGAGATCAGCGTGCTCGGTGAGCCGGTTCGGAGGACAGACGGCTGATGAGGGAAGTACGGATGAGTGATGGGATGGAAGGGCCGGCAGGGCACATCGTCTTCGGGGGGACCGGCGTCGGACAGCTCTGCTGTCCGCGCCTCGTGCTCGGCGGCATTGCGCTGCCGCCTGCGCAAGCCCCCACTCAGACGACGTGCCCGGCCACCCCTTCTGGAGCACTCTCGTGAGTCTCCGCATCGCCGTGGTCTGCGGCGGGCTCAGCGCCGAGGTCGACGTCTCGCGCAACTCAGCGTCCCAGGTCGCGGTTGCGCTGCGGTCACGGGGACATCAGTGCACGACGCTGGAGGTCGATGCCGAGCTCTGGCCGGCGCTCGAGGCGGGTGGCTTCGATTGCGTCTTCATCGCGGTCCACGGCCGCTTCGGCGAGGACGGCACGGTGCAGGGAGTGTGCGAGCTGCTCGGACTGCCGTACACCGGCAGCGGCCTGCTCGCCACCGCGCTCTGCTTCGACAAGGTCGCCGCCAAGCGCCTCTTCGCCCTCGAGGGGATCGCCACGCCGGCCTGGCGGACGCTCCCCGCCGCGCCGGCGTCTCCCGACGAGGTCGGGCCGGCCCTGGCGAGCGCCGCCGCCGAGCTGGGCTACCCGCTCGTGGTCAAGCCCCGGCATGGGGGATCGACGATCGGGCTCTCGATCGTGCACGACGCGGAGGGGTTGATGCCCGCCTGGAAGACGGCCGCGGCCCACGGCGAGGTGCTCTGCGAGAAGTTCGTCGCCGGGATCGAGGTCACGGTGGGAATCCTGGGGGATAATCCCCCCCGGGCCCTTCCGACCCTCGAGATCGTCTCCGAACGTCCCCTCTACGACTATGCAGCGAAGTACACCGCGGGTCAGAGCCACCATGTCATCCCCGCCCGCCTCCCCGAGGAGGGGCGTCGCGCCTGTCAGGACGCCGCGCTCCGGGCGCATCGCGCCCTCGGTTGCCGCGACCTCTCGCGCGTGGACGTCATCGTGGATGGCGGCGGCCTGCCCTGGGTGCTCGAGGTGAACGCCATCCCCGGTCTCACCGCGCTCTCTCTCCTCCCCGATGCCGCCCGCGCCGCCGGCATCTCCTTCCCCGAGATCTGTCAGGGGCTGGTCGACGCGGCCGTGGCCCGTCCCGGGAGGCTCCCGGCGTGATCGAGGCCCCGCAGCGCGGTACCGGCAGCCCGGAGCTGGAGACGCGGCACCGTGTCCGCGTCCGCGCCGTGGCCACCGCGATCGCCGATCGGCAGTCGACGGCTCGCCGCTTCGAGGTGCCTGCTGAGATGGAGCTGCGCGGTACGGTCCGGCGCCGCAAGGGCTCGCCCCAGCTCCCCAAGCCGGCCCACGAGCGGGCGGACCACCACCCGCTGCTCGCCATCCTGGTGCTGGCCGTCGAGCTGGCGGTGCTTGCCGGGGCGCTCTGGGCTCCGATCTTCAAGGTGACCTCGGTCAAGGTCACCGGCATCCGGCTGCTCGACACCGCCCAGGTCGTGAAGGCCGCGGACGTGTCGCGCAGCATCTTCATCCTGAATGGGGACGCCGTCGCCGCCCGCGTTCGATCCCTGCCCTGGGTCGAGTCGGTGAAGGTGACCACGGCACTCCCCGCCAGCGTCCGGATCGCCGTCACGGAGTGGACGCCGATGGCGCGCGTGCTCCGCGGTGGTGCCGAGTACGCGCTGGCCGCGCAGGGCGCGAGCCTGCGGCTGACCCCGTCCCAGGCGGCGAGCCTCGGCAGCGTCCCGCTCCTCCTCGACTTCCGTCCCACCTCCCTGCAGACCGCGGTGTCGGCGCAGCTGGTGAGCGTCCTGGGATCCGCCGCGTCGCGCTTCCCGTCGGTCTTCGGTGTGCACGTGGTGGCGTACGAGTGGGATCAGACGGGGACCTTCTCGCTCTGGACGAGTGCGGGATGGGAGGCGGTCTTCGGTGACATCAGCACGCCGGGCGCTATCGCNNCCGGGGCTGCCGTCCCAGGTGAGCAGCGCGCTGCTCGCCACGTTTGCCCACTGATCGACCGCGTTCGGGTCAAGAGACTCCATTCGTTAGGTCGGGCATCGGTCATGCCAGGAAGCTGGTTCGAACGTAGTAGTAGACCGGCTCATACTCCGGCGGGTTCAGCCCACTCGGGATCACCAAGGCGCCGGTTGCCTTTGGAAGCCAGCCAGCCGACGCTTCACCCCTGCTCGCCCGCCGGCGGTTGAGCAAAGAGGACCTTCGACCAATCCAGAACGCGCTCGTTCTTGTCGAGTGCGGCGGTTTCAGCGGCCCAGCGAGCGCGCTCGCCCCCGGCTTTCCCATCCCACGCGGCCCCCCAAATAGGGGATTCCCAAAGGGATATCTGTCTGGCATGTTCAAGCGGATGAGATGGAGGGGGGCCAGATGAGCAAGCCAATACCCATGGCGTGGCTGGCGTTACCGGCATTCGGCCTCGCTCTGATCATGGCGGTGACGGTCGGCGGGTCGCCCACTTCCGGGAGCCCCGTCCTCGCCCAAGCGGTGGTGGCAGGGACAGTGCATACGCCCTTGCCAACCAGCTCGCCCACGCTCGATGTCACCCAGTCTGGCCCGGCGGTGATACTGCCGCCGCCGGCGACACAGGTGCCGGCAGCCACCCCGTTCCCCACACCCACGCCAACACCGCGACCACAACCGGTCGTGGCTCGCCCCTGTGGTGCGGGCGCCGCGAATCTCATCGACGTCGACCTGAGCACTCAGGAGCTGGTTGCGGAGGCGGGAGGGCAGGTCGTGCTGAGCACCCCGATCACCTCGGGGATGCCCGGACTGCGCACCCCGACCGGCTGCTTCTCGATCTACCGGAAGCTCACTAACACGGTCTTCACCAGCCCGTGGCCGCCCGGCAGCCAGTACTACTACTCGCCCATGCAAGTGGCGTACGCGATGGAGTTCCTCGGCGGCGGCTTCTTCCTTCACACCGACCCCAATGAGCCGGACAGCGCCTTTGGCCCCGGCTCGGAGGACGGGCCCGACGCCAGCCACGGTTGCGTCCACGTTCCTCTTGACGTGATGACCCAACTCTTCCCCTGGACTCCGTACGGGACGGTCGTCTACATCCACTACTGAGCGATGCTGCCGACGACGCGCGGCTTCTCGTGCACTCCCTTTGATGGCGCCTCGGGGCCGCGCGAAGGGTAGCCCGGTGCCTGGCTCCGCCGCCACCCAGTTCCCCAGTGGGGGAAGATCAGCCGCGACGCTCCCATGGGCGAGCCGCCAGCAATGCCGAGAGGATGGCGCGTGTCGCCGCTGAGCGGTTCATCGTGTAGAAGTGGATGCCCGGCGCACCGGCGCTGAGCAGCTCGCTGCACTGCAGCGTCGACCACGCGACTCCCAGCTCCAGAACCGCCTGTGGATCGTCGTGGCGGTTCTCGAAGGCGGCGAGCAGCCTCTCGGGGATCTTGACCTGGAGCTTGGCGATGAAACCGTGCAGCTGACCCACGCTGGTGATCGGGATGATCCCGGGGATGATCGGCACCGTCACCCCGGCGGCCCGGGCGGCTGCGACGAACTGGAAGTACGCCTGGTTGTCGAAGCAGAGCTGGGTGATCAGGTACGACGCACCCCGATCCACCTTCTCCCGGGTCCAGCGCAGCTCGTCGGCGAGGGATGCGGACTCCAGGTGGTTCTCGGGGTAGCAGGCCGCCCCGATGCAGAGGTCGTACGACTCGCTGATGAGCGCGACCAGGTCCGACCCGTGGGCCAGCCCGCCGGGCTCGGTGACGAAGGTGCCCTGTCCCCGCGGGGGATCGCCGCGCAGCGCGAGCACGTTCTCGATCCCGCCGTCCACCAATCGCTGCAGGACGTCGCGCAGCTCGGCCCGGCTGCTGCCGGCGCAGGTCACGTGGGCGACCGGCGTGATCTCCAGCTCCCGGTGGATGCGCTCGACCAGCTCGAGCGTCCGCGTCCGGGTGCTGCCGCCCGCCCCGCACGTGACCGAGACGAAGCCCGGCTCCAGCTCCCGGAGCGCCGCGATGGTGGCGAAGAGTGCGGCCACTCCCTCGTCGTCCTTGGGCGGGAAGAACTCGAAGCTGAAGTCTGGCCGGTGCGCTTCGAGGAGGTCGGCGACGCGCATGGTGTTGCCATGGTGCCAGACGCGCGTCCGGCTGTGGGGGAGTGGGCGATCAGGACGGAGTGGTGACCGGCAGGCCGTACCAGCGGGCCGCGTCGGCCAGCCGCTCGTCGTAGGTCACGAACGCCGCCAGGCGAGGCCCGAGGGAGAGGGCGGTGGCGAGGTGGAGGGAGTCCAGGGAGCGCAGCTCGGGGGGGCGGAGGACGCCCGCCTCGTCACCGAGCGCGGCGTCGGCGGGGATGAAGCTGATCCCGTCAAGCAGGGCGCGCACCAGCGCCATGCGGGGCGGGGAGAGGCCGGCGCGGGTCGCCGCCCGGAGTGCCTCGGTGCGCAACAGCAGGGCCGAGATCCGGCGGGGGCGAGGGGCCAGGAAGCGCTGGAGCGCGAGGGCCCCGGGGTCGGGGACAAACAGCCGGACAAACGCCGAGCTGTCGAGATAGACGAGGTCAGACTTCCCCGGCACGGAGCTCCATCAGGGCATCGAAGGGCGAGCGCTCGCCGGGCGCCAGCCGCGCCGGTGGGCTCTCGTACAGCACCCGGATGAGGTCGCGCCGCGCCGGGATGATCCGCCCCTCCTCGATCATCTCGTCCCACCAGCCCTCGTCATCCCGGATGGGCACGATCCGGGCGACCGGCCGGCCGCGATCGGTGATGGTGATCACCTGACCGCCGGCCACCCGGCGGACCACGGCGCTCGCCTGCGCCTTCAGCTCTCGGATGCCGACCTCGTCACGGGCGTCGTCTGCCATGGGGACCACACGATACCACTAAATGAGATCACATGAGACTACGTCAAGCAGGGCCCCTGCCATCGCATATCAGGGATCACCGGGTCCCCTCTGCTACCGTCGGGTCGTGCGCGCCGTCTACGCCGCTCGCTTCGGGGGGGACGACCCCCTCTCCAACCTGGCGATCGGCGACCGGCCGGACCCGCGCCCGCCTGCCGGCTGGGTGTTGGTGCGGGTCACCGCCGCCTCGCTCAACCATCACGACCTCTGGACCCTGCGCGGCGTCTCGTCCCAGCCCCTGAACACGCCCCAGATCCTCGGCTGTGACGCCGTCGGGCGGGTGGAGGAGCGGGGAGAGGACACCGGCGGGGCTTTGGCCCCCGGAACCAGGGTGGTGGTCCACGGCGTCATCGGATGTGGGGCCTGTCCTGCCTGCCTGGCCCCCGAACCCGGCGTCTGCCACCGTCTCAGCCTCCTCGGCGAACCACCCCACGGCGGCGCCCTCGCCGAGCTGGTGGCCGTGCCCGCCGCCAACCTCGTCCCGCTGCCTGACGGGGTGGGGGACGAGGCGGCAGCCTGCCTCCCGACCGCCTACCTCACCGCCTACCGGATGGTGTTCACCCGGGCCGGCCTCGGCCACGGGGCTTCCGTGCTCGTCCAGGGGGCGGGGGGAGGCGTGGCGACGGCCGCCATCCTCCTCTGCGTCCAGGCCGGGATCGAGGTCCACGCCACCTCTCGCCATGCCGCCAAGCGGCGGGCCGCCGAGGAGCTGGGGGCGGCCAGCACCTTCGACCCCGGCGACCTCGAGGCGGCGCGGGCGCTGGTCGAGCGCACCGGTGGGGGCGTCGACGCCGTCCTCGAGACGGTGGGGGAGGCGACCTGGGGCCTCAGCCTGCGCTCGGTCCGCGCTGGCGGGACCGTGGTCGTCGCCGGCGCCACCAGTGGCCCCAACCCCCGGGCTCAGCTCAACCGCATCTTCTGGCGCCAGCTCACCATCGCCGGGACCAGCATGGGGACACGTACGGAGCTGGAGCGGCTGGTCGCCCTCTGTGCCTCCGGCGCCCTCCATCCGCTGATCGACAGGGTGGTGGCGCTGGAGGATGCCCGCTCCGCCTTCGCGGCACTGGCCGCCGGCCAGCAGCGGGGCAAGCTGGTCGTCCGGGTGGCTCCCTGATCCGTCGGANNGCGACCGGCGTGTGCCCCCTTCGCAGGTCCGTCCGCTTCGCAGGTCCGTCGCTTGCGCGGGTTCGTGGCCGGTGCTAGGGTGAATTGGCTACAGCGTCCCGAAGGTGGGCCGCGAGCGGCGAGGCCTCGCTGGCAAGGTGCAGAGGCGAGGCCTTGTTCTTGTCCGGAGCCGGACGCCTGTGGCCTGCGGCCGGCGCAACGCCTCCCGGCGGCGCGCTGGAGGGTGCGGTCCGGGGCCTCCCCGCACCTCCCATTCCTGGCTGCACCGCGCTCGCGGCTGGTACGATTGGAGGCGGCGAATTCCCACCTGCGACGGCCAACATCTTGTGCTGGCCCGTCGTCGCAAACCCGACATCTTGCGGTTTTGCGGTGGAAAAGCCTTCCCTTGCCGTATTGCCACGGCTATACTGCAAAGTCAATGTGAGCCGTCCCCGCCACGTCTTTGCACTAGATCTAGGAACGACCAAGGTCTGCTGTGCCGTCGCCGACCTCGAGCCGGCGGGGCTGCGGGTCCTCGGTGTGGGTGAGGCCATCTCCCGGGGCATCCGGAAGGGTGCCGTCATCGAGATCGACCGCGCCGCCGAGGCGGTGGCCGAGGCGGTCGACCTCGCCGAGCAGATGGCCGGGCTCCAGATCGACTCCGCGGTGGTCGGCCTGGCCGGCGGCCACATCACCTCGCAGAACAGCCGCGGGGTGGTTGCGGTGGCCGCGGGCCGTCGCGAGGTCGGCGTCCAGGACGTCGGACGGGCCATCGACGCCGCGCGGGCGGTCTCGGTCCCAAGTGACCGGCGCATCCTCCACGTCCTGCCGCAGCAGTTCACCATCGACGGCCAGGACGGCGTGCGGGATGCGATCGGGATGTCGGGGAGCCGCCTGGAGGTCGATGCCCACATCGTCACCGGTGCCACCACCGCGATCCAGAACGTGGTCAAGGTGGTGCACAAGGCCGGCTTGGACGTCGACGACCTGGTGCTCCAGGTGCTCGCCTCCGCGGAGGCGGTGGTCACCGAGGATGAGCTGGAGCGCGGCGTGGTGGTGGTGGACATCGGCGGCGGGACGACCGATGTGGCCGTCTTTGCCCGGGGCAGCATCATCCACACCGCGGTGCTCCCGGTGGGGGGCAACCACGTGACCGGGGACCTCGCCGTGGGGTTGCGCTGCGACCTCGACACCGCCGAGGTCGTGAAACGGAGCTTCGGCCACTGCCTCCAGCTCACCCTGCCCGCTGAGGCCCAGGTGACCCTGACCCCGATGGGGTACGACGAGCCCGTCAACGTCCCCCAGCGCTATCTGGCCGAGATCATCGGCCCCCGGGCCAGGGAGATGGCCCAGTTGATCGCCGCCCAGATCGAGATGGCGGGCCCCCCGTCGCTCTTCTCCGGCGGCATCGTGCTCACCGGCGGTGGAGCGCTGCTGCGCGGCTTCGGCGAGATGGTGCAGAGCGTCACCGAGCTCCCGGCCCGGGTGGCCGCGCCCTCCGGGGTGAGCGGGATGAACGACGAGATCCAGGGGCCCGACCACGCGACCGTGGTCGGACTGCTCCGCTGGGCGGCCCGTTCGGGGGGCCGGCCGGCGGCACGGCGCTTGAATGGCGGCAATGGCCACGTCAGCCTCCGTGGCCGGGTTCAGGCACCATCCCAGGCCCAGCGCGGAGACCCGGCGGGCGCACGTCTCGGTCGCTGGTTTCGAGAGCTTTTCTGAACGGCATGACGACTACGGCGGGATCAGAACGATGAATGAGAGAGAGCGCGAGCTGCGCCGGATGACCCAGGAGTTCCTGGCCCAATCGGGCGCCGGCGATGCGCGGAAGCGCGAGGAGAGTGCGATGGCAGACCTTGACCGGACCACCGAGGGCAACGCGCGCATCCGGGTCGTGGGAGTCGGAGGCGGCGGCACCAACGCGGTCAATCGGATGATGCGTGGCAACCTGAAGGGCGTCGAGTTCATCGCCCTGAACACCGATCACCAGGCGCTCACGCAGTCGACCGCCGCGCACAAGATCCGCATCGGGTCCAAGGTGACCCGCGGCCTGGGTGCGGGCGGCGACCCCCAGAAGGGCCGTGACGCGGCCGAGGANNGCCGGGATGGGCGGCGGCACCGGCACCGGGGCCGCTCCGATCGTCGCCGAGATCGCCCGCGAAAGCGGCGCGCTCACCATCGGCGTGGTGACCAAGCCTTTCCGCTTCGAGGGGCTGCGCCGCCAGCGCATCGCCGAGGAGGGGATCGCCGTCCTGCAAGAGCGCGTCGACACCCTCATCACCATCCCCAACGAGCGCCTCATGCAGGTCGTCGACAAGAAGACGCCCATCACCGAGGCCTTCAAGGTCGCCGATGACGTGCTCCGCCAGGGCGTGCAGGGGATCAGTGACCTGATCGTCTACCCGGGGCTCATCAACCTCGACTTCGCCGACGTCAAGGCGGTCATGTCCGGGCAGGGTGCGGCCCTGATGGGCATCGGTTTCGGCACCGGGGACACCCGGGCCGCCGACGCCGCCCGCGATGCGGTGGCGAGCCCGCTCCTGGAGACCACCATCGCCGGGGCGAAGGGCATCCTGCTCAACGTCACCGGTGGCAAGGACCTCACCCTCTACGAGGTCACCGAGGCGGCTCAGCTGGTCAGCGAGTCCGCGGACAAGGACGCGCAGGTCATCTTCGGCTGCGTCATCGACGAGGCGATGAAGGACGAGGTCAAGATCACCGTCATCGCCACCGGCTTCACCGGGCACATCGACGTGCTGGGCACGCTTGCGTACGAGCCCCAGGCACGACCGGTTGCGCAGGAGCGGCCAAACTTCGCCATCCCTCAGCGGCACGCCCTGCCGGGCAATGCCGATGACCTTGACATTCCGGCCTTCCTGAGGGACCGTCGGTAATCGTCAATTTCGTCAAATACTGCAAATCCTGCAAATACTGGAGGATGCCTGCGGGCCGGCCCGCGCGCGACTGTGGGCGATGAGGTGCCCGTTCTGCTCATCGGTTGACTCCAAGGTGGTCGACTCCCGTGACACCGAAACCGGGATCCGGCGACGGCGCGAGTGTTTGTCCTGTGGCAAGCGTTTCACCACCTACGAGCGCTTCGAGGCGACCCCGCTCTGGGTGCTCAAGAAGGACGGCCGCCGTGAGGAGTTCAGCCACCAGAAGCTCCTCGGCGGGCTGCTGATCGCGAGCAAGAAGCGGGACATCGCCCCCGAGCGTTTGGGGGCTCTGGTGGAGGAGGTCGAGAACCAGCTCCGCGGCGAGCATCTCGCCGAGGTCCCCTCCCGCGTGGTGGGCGAGATGGTGATGGAGCGGCTGCGCGAGATCGACGAGATCGCCTACGTCCGCTTCGCCTCCGTCTACCGCTCTTTCAAGGACGTGGCCGAGATGCGGGCGGAGATCGAGGACTTCCTGGCTCATCCGTCCACCACCCGGCGGCTGCCGGGCCGCCGGCCGCGCCCGGGGGAGGACGGAGGGGCAGAACTGGCTCTCGACCTGGGCAAGTGACCGCCCGCCGGTCGCCCGCCGGATCAGGCGTCCACGATC
>PLOF01000050.1:65385-82576 GCA_003142035.1 Candidatus Dormiibacterota bacterium | reverse complement strand
GTGAATGAGCCGGGCGTCCTCCGCTTCCCCGACTCTGGCGCGTTCATCGCCGCTCTTCCCGGGAGTGCGGTGGAGTCCGTCGAGCGGCGGGGCAAGTACATCTTCTGCCGGCTCGACGGCGGCGAGGAGCTGGTCGTCCACCTCGGCATGACCGGTCACCTGCGCGTGGTGGGCGGCGATGCCGAGGTCGTCAAGCACACCCACCTGCGGGCGGGGCTCGACGACGGGCGAGAGCTGCGCTTCGACGACGCGCGCCGCTTCGGCCGCGTGATGCTCGGGTCTCGAGCTCTGCTGGTGGAGCGGCGCGTGCTCCCGGCTCTCGGTGTGGAGCCGCTCTCCGGCGACTTCACCCCCGAGCATCTTGACGCTCTGATGCGGCGCACCACCCGGACCGTGAAGGCGGCGCTCCTGGACCAGTCCGGGATCGCCGGGCTGGGCAACATCTACGTCGACGAGTCCTGCCATCTGGCCGGGATACGACCGACCCGGCGGGCCAACCGGCTCACCCGCAAGGAGCGAGCGGCGCTTCACGCGGCGATACGGAGCGTGCTGAGCAAGGCGGTCGCCAACCGCGGCACCACCATCGACGACTACCGCGACCTCTGGGACGCCCGCGGTTCCCACCAGGAGGAGCTGCAGGTGTACGGGAGGGGAGGAGAACCGTGCCTGCGCTGCGGGGCGACGTTGCGGCGCACCGTGGTGGCGGGCCGGACGACCGTGTACTGCACGAGCTGCCAGCGGTGACTCCCGGAGAGAGCGGCGATTGGGGGACGTCGTCTGAGTGGGGGCTTTCGCAGGCGACGGTTGCAACGCCGCCGAGAACGAGGCGCGGACAGCAGAGCTGTCCGACGCCGGTCCCCCCGAAGACGATGTGCCCCGTTGCCGCTCGTCGCGCGGTGCCTCGTATGCCGGAGGGGACTTGTGGTCCGCCTCCCGACCGGGCATGGTTAGGAGCGCGTGTACTCTTTTGAACGCTTCACCGAGAGAGCCAAGAAGGTTCTGACCCTGGCCCAGCAGGAGGCGGAGCGCTCGCACCACTCGTTCATCGGCACCGAGCATCTCCTGCCCGGATTGCTCATCGAGGGTGAGGGAATCGCCGCTCACGTGCTCCAGGATTTCGGTGCCAATCTGGAGAGAGTGCGCGGCGAGATCGCGCGGCTCCTCGCGGAGACGCCCTCTGAGAGCGACGTCGCCGAGCCGCACCAAGACTGACCGCCATGGACGTTGCCGTCACGAAGTGAGGAGTGAACATGACTGGCTCTGACACCCAGGGAATCAAGATCGTGCTGCACCCCGTGTCCGACCTGGCCAAGGCCAAGGCGGTGTACACGGCCCTGCTCGGCGCGCCGCCGCAAGCGGACGCGCCCTACTACGTCGGCTACGACGTCGCGGGCCAGCACATCGGGCTCGTGCCGGGCGGTGGACCGCAAGGCATGACCTCGCCAGTAGCCTTCTGGCAGGTGCCGGACATCGAGGCCAAGCTGGCCGAGCTGACCGCCGCGGGGGCCATCGTGAAGGAGGCCGCGCACGATGTCGGTGGTGGCCGCCTGGTGGCCACCGTCGCCGACCCCGATGGCAACGTTCTCGGCGTGCTTCAGGAGCCCTGAGCCCGTCGCCGTTCATCGCATTTCGGGACGGATGGAACCCCGTGCCACAGCCCGTGGCGAGCAGGCACGCGGCGCCCGCCACCCCCGCCAGGAGCCATCTGCCGGCCTCTTTCATGGCAGCTCCCGCCGCGTACGAGGGCGGCGCGGGCCGCCCATAGGGTCGGGAGCGCAGGTACCCCCGGCCTCACCGGACGGGCGGATGCCGGCAGGTCGGGGTGCCGGCGGGTCAGGAGTATCCAGCGTTCTGGAGAGGTTCGCGGCGGGACTCGCTGGTGGCCTGGCGCGGCCTACACTCGATCGGTGCCCGATCTTCAGCTCACCTCCACCTTCGAGCCTGCCGGCGACCAGCCGCAGGCCATCGCCGGCCTGCTGGACAGCATCCGCCACGGCAATCGGGAGCAGACCCTGCTCGGCGTGACCGGGTCAGGGAAGACCTACACCGTCGCTCAAGTCATCAATGAGCTGAAACGCCCGACCCTGATCCTCTCTCCCAACAAGACCCTGGCCGCCCAGCTCTGGGCTGAGTTCCGCGAGTTCTTCCCCCAGAACGCGGTGGAGTTTTTCGTCTCCTACTACGACTACTACCAGCCCGAGGCGTACATCGCCCGCACTGACACGTACATCGAGAAGGACTCATCGCGCAACGAGGAGATCGACCGGCTTCGCAACAGCGCCACCCGGGCCCTGCTCACCCGCCGCGATGTGATCGTGGTGGCCTCCGTCTCCTGCATCTACGGCATCGGGTCTCCGGAGAACTACCTCGGCGAGTCGATCCGTCTGCGCGTGGGGGAGAGCTGGCGCCGCGACATCCTGCTGCGCAAGCTCTCCGACCTCCAGTACAGCCGCAATGACACCGACTTCGGCCGCTCCCGCTTCCGGGTGAGGGGGGACGTGCTGGACGTCCAGCCCGCTTACGAGGAGGTGGCGGTGCGGATCGAGCTGTACGGCGACGAGATCGAGTCGATCCGTGAGTTCGACCCCCTGACCGGGGAGGTCGTGACCCGGCGGGACGAGGTCGTCATCTTCCCCGCGTCGCATTACGTCACGCCCGCCGAGCAGATGAAAGCCGCGATCCAGAGGATCGAGACCGAGCTGGAGGAGCGGGTCAGGGCGCTGGAGGAGCGGGGCAGTTTGCTCGAGGCCCAGCGGCTGCGCCAGCGGACCGGCTTCGACGTGGAGATGATGCGGGAGACGGGCACCTGCGCCGGCATCGAGAACTACTCGCGGCACCTGACCGGCCGCGCCGAGGGCGAGGCGCCCTTCTGCCTGCTCGACTTCCTGCCCGAGGACGCCCTGATCGTCGTCGACGAGTCCCATGTCGCGGTGCCCCAGATCGACGGCATGTCCAAGGGCGACCGCGCTCGCAAGATCCCCCTGGTCGAGTACGGCTTTCGCCTCCCCTCGGCGCTGGACAACCGCCCGCTCACCTTCGCGGAATGGGATCAGAAGGTCGGCCAGGTCATCTACGTCAGCGCCACTCCGGGGTTGTATGAGGAGCAGCACTCGAGCTGCACGGTCGAGCAGATCAACCGTCCCACCGGCCTGGTGGACCCCACCCTCGAGATCAAGCCGAGCGAGGGCCAGATCGACGACCTGCTGGCCCAGGTCCGGCGTCGCATCGAGCGCGGTCACCGTTCACTGATCACCACTCTCACCAAGAAGATGGCCGAGGACCTCACCGACTACCTGCGCGAGGCGGGGGTGAGGACTCGCTACCTTCACAGCGACATCGAGACCATGGAGCGGGTCGAGATCATCCGCGACCTCCGCCTCGGGGTCTTCGACGTCCTGGTCGGGGTCAACCTGCTCCGCGAGGGTCTCGATCTCCCCGAGGTCGCCTTCATCGGCATCCTCGATGCCGACAAGGAGGGCTACCTGCGGGGCTTCCGCTCCCTGATCCAGACCATCGGCCGGGCCTCGCGGAACCTGGACGGCCACGTCGTCATGTACGCGGACGGCGTCAGCGACGCGATGCGGCGGGCGATCGCCGAGACCGACCGCCGCCGCGCCATCCAGGTGGCCTTCAATGACGCTCACGGGATCACCCCGCAGACGATCGTCAAGGCCGTGTTCCAGATGGAGACCCACCGCGAGGAGCTCAGCACCGTCGCCGCCACATTCCAGGACCAGGCCGGGCTGCCGCCCGACGAGCTGCTCCGCCTCGCCAAGGACGTCGAGAAGGAGATGAAGCGGGCCGCCCGGGACCTTGAGTTCGAGCGCGCGGCCGAGCTTCGAGATCGGCTCACCGAGATCCGGCGCCGGCTGGAGGAGAGCGGCGGGGGCGACCCGGGCGTGGTGGGGGAGGGGATGGCAACGCCGGCCGGGGTGGGGCCGCGCGCCGGCGGGGAGCCGCCCCGCCCGCGTGCGGGAGGTGATCGTGCCGGTGCGCGGGGTGGTGGCCGGCGCGGCCGTCGCTGACGGCCAGAGGCGCGCGGGACGCCGCTGCGCGACGGTGCTTCCGGGCGGCGGCGGCGCACCACTGAGCGGACGGGCGCGAGTGCGATTCAAGCAACCGACCCGTGACACGGGCCGATCTCTGAGCACCGCGCCTCGTCACGGGTCCGCCATTTGGCGGCGACGACCGTGGCTAGACTGAGAAACATCCCGGTGACGAGGGTGCAAGGAGAAGGTGTGAGGATCTGGAGACGACCGGCGTCGATCGCCAGCGCGATGCACCTTCACGCGAGCCCTCCCCTGACGTCGAGCCTGGTTTGGGACCTCGGCGACCAGTACTGCTCGGCGCGTGGCTGCACCCAGAAAACCGGGCTCGCCTGCAGCTATATCGACCGCAAGGAGCGGCCCTGTCCCACCGGCTGGTGCCCCGAGCATCGTTACGTCACCCAGGGGGCCGTCTTCTGCCCCTCTCACGGGAGGCTCCTCGACGGCACGACCAACGAGTTCCGCGAGGGCGCGCGGGTGGATCTCGGCAACGTCGTGCCGGTGGTCCTCTCCTGGACCGCTCAGGAGGTCGACGCCGAGATCTCGGCGGCGATGCTCCAGCTGGCCCTGGAATGGCACCAGGCTCTGGTGCTCGATCCCGTGCACTTCGGCCTCGTGGGTGTGCACCGGTTGCGCACCTGGGAAAGGGCCTGGAAGATCTGTGAAAACCTGGGGCCGACCCTCCGGGTGGCGATCGTCATCGAGGAGGCCGAGCCCGGCATCGTCGAGGCGCGCGTCAACGCGCGTCCGGTGCTCCGGCTGCTCGTGCCCTGGCACGAGAGCCACGGGTTTGGCGAGCGGCCGGCCACGGCCGAGGCCGCCGGTGCGGCGGTCCTCAACTTCCGGGAGCGGCTGCTCGCCGCCCTCATCCGCGGCATCGCCGAGTGGCGCCGGGACAACATCGGCAACCTCGAGTCGGACACGAGCCTCCGCGGCCTGGTCTGGCACACGCCCTCCGGCTCCCAGGGGTCGTCCCACCGTCGCTGAGCGGCGATGCACTCGCGGGTGTCGTGCCAGCGCACATCCGTTCGCTATACTGACGGGCAATGAACTCTGCCGCCCGCGGTCAGCCGCCTCGGGCCTTCGTTTGCCGGTCCTGCGGCTGGGCCAGCCCCAAGTGGCAGGGCCGCTGCGGAGGGTGTGAGGAGTGGAACACTCTGGCGGAGGCCACCGGACGTCCCCGCACCGGTGGGGGTACGCGCCCACCGCTTCGGGCGGTCCCGCTCGGCGAGGTCGGGACCGGCCACGCAACCCGCCGCGCCACCGGGATGGGGGAGACGGACCGGGTGCTCGGGGGTGGACTGGTCGAGGGCTCCCTGATCCTGCTCGGCGGTGACCCGGGCATCGGGAAGTCGACCCTGGCCCTCCAGCTCGGCCACGGCATCGGCTCGGCGAACGCCCCGGCCCTCTACTGTGCCGGCGAGGAGTCGCCCGGCCAGCTCGCTCTCCGCGCGGCGCGGCTGGGCTGCCTCGACGATCGCGTGGTGGTCGTCGGGGAGACGACGGTCGCCGGGTGCGTGGAGGCGATCACCAGCCTGCGCCCACCCCTCGCCATCGTCGACTCGGTGCAGACCCTCCACGACCAGGACGTCCCCGGGCACCCCGGCAGCCCCTCCCAGGTTCGGGCGGCGGTGGCCCGGCTGATGGAGTGCGCAAAGGAGAGCGGCGTGCCCATCCTCCTGATCGGTCACGTCACCAAGGACGGCGCCATCGCCGGCCCTCGGACGCTGGAGCACATGGTCGACGTCGTCCTCTTCCTGGAGGGCGACCGCCACGGGGAAAACCGCCTCCTCCGCGGCCTCAAGAACCGCTTCGGCCCCGCTTCGGAGCTTGGCCTCTTCCGCCTCGCCGAGGGCGGGATGCTGGAGATTGGCAGCGCCGGGCGCGCCTTCCTCGACGAGCAGAGCCTGAGCATCCCCGGCAATGTCCTCACCGTGACCTCCGAGGGCTCCCGGGCTCTGGTGGTGGAGGTGCAGGCGCTGACCGTACCGGTCGGCCACGCCATGACCCGGCGCACTGCCTGGGGGTTTGACCCGACCCGGCTCAACCTGCTGGTCGCTGTCCTCCAGAGGCGGGCGCGGCTGCCCCTGGGCCAGCGCGACGTCTTCCTCAACTGCGCCGGCGGGGTGCGGCTGGTCGAGCCGGGCGTCGACCTGGCCGCAGCCCTCGCCGTCTGGGGCGCGGAGACCAATGCGGGATGGGACCCGGGCACCGTCGCCATCGGAGAGGTGGGGCTGGGCGGGGAGGTCCGCCGGGTACGCTGCCTCGAAGCGCGTCTCGCCGAGGCGGCGGCACTCGGGATCCGCCGTGCCGTGATCCCAGCTGGGCAGGAGGAGCATGCTCCCCCCTCCATTGAGTGCCACCCGGTGAGCGACCTCCAGGGTGCCGCCCGGCTTCTGGTGGCCCTGCCGGGGCGCCCGCGTCCGGCCCGCAGGATGCCAAGCTGGATGCTCGAGGCGCCTGAAACCGTCGCGTGACGAGGAGCGCTAACCGCGGGCGGCCGTCCCCGCCCTGTGTTTCAATCGGCCCATGATCGTTCCGCCTACCCGGGGGGTTCGACGTGCCCGCACCCTGGCTCGTCTGGTGGGGGCCGTGGTGGGGATGGTCGTCGGGGTGCTGTACGGCGGGTACATCGCCCAGCAGGCGTTTGGCCACACCTCTCTCGTCGATGCCGACGGCGCGGTGCTGGCGGTGCTCCTCGGCACCGGGGTCGCGGGGGCGGCGGCACTTGCTCTGGCGGCGCCGCTGCTCACCGTCGAGCCCTTCCTCTGGTTGGAGAACATCCTCGACACGGCGCCGGCCGGCCAGCTGGTGGCGGCCCTGGCAGGGGGCACGGCAGGCCTCGTGATCAGCACCCTGGTCGCCGTCCTCCTCCTCCCCCTCCCCTGGGGGATGGGCTTCGTCATCTCCGGTTGCGTGGCGTGCTGCCTCGTCTACGTCGGCGTCCGCACCGGCACCCGCCGGCGCGACGCCTTCGCCGAGGTGATCCACCGCTCAGGGTCCCCGACCCATGCCACCGACGATCCGGCCGCGCAGGACGGAGCCCCCATCGTCGTGGACACCTCCGTGCTCATCGATGGGCGGATCGGTGACGTCGCCGCCACCGGCTTCATCCAGGGACGCCTGCTGGTCGCCCGCTTTGTCCTCGACGAGCTGCAGAGGGTCGCCGACTCGGGCGACGCTCTGCGCCGCTCGCGCGGCCGCCGGGGGCTGGCGGTGGTGGAGGAGCTGAAGCGGCAGGTCCACGTCGCCTACGAGGTCGTCGACGAGGACTTCCCGGGCACACCGGAGGTCGACGCCAAGCTCGTCAAGCTGGCCAAGGCCCGGGGGGCCGCCCTGATGACCAACGATTTCAACCTGAACCGGCTGGCTTCCGTCCAGGGCGTCCGCGTGCTCAACCTCAACGACCTCGCCAACGCCCTCAAGCCGATCGCCAGCTCCGGCGAGGGTCTCGACCTCACCATCGTCAAGGAGGGGAAGGAGCTGCACCAGGGCGTCGGCTACCTGGAGGACGGCACCATGGTGGTCGTCGAAGGAGGTCGCGAACACCTCGATCGCCAGGTGCACGTGACCGTCACCTCCGTGTTGCAGACCCCCGCCGGGCGGATGATCTTCGCGACCGCCGCCACCGAGCCACGGCCGGCGGCGGAGGGACGGCCCCGGCCGGCGCCGCGCTCCACACGGGCGGGCAGCCGCTGAGCGTCGCGATCATCGTGCCGGCGGCGGGGCGCGGCGAGAGAGCCGGGATCGACAAGGTCTGGGCCGACGCCGGAGGACGTCCTCTCATCGTCCACGTCCTCGAGCGGATCGCCGCCGTGGGCTCGGTGGACGCTGTCATCGTCGTCTGTCCCGCGGCTCGTCACGCCGCGATCTTTGACGCCGCCCGCGCTCTCGGCATCTCCGGGGTCCGGTGCGTGCCCGGTGGCGCGCGCCGCCGTGACTCGGTGGCGGCCGGGCTGGCCGAGGTCGGCGACGCCGAGATCGTGGTGGTCCATGACGCCGCGCGGCCCCTGGTGTCGCCAGGGCTGATCGAGGCCGTCATCGCCGCCGCTCGCGTCCACGGAGCCGCCACCGCGGCCATCCCCTGCGTCGACACCATCAAGCGGGTGGAGGGGGGGATGGTCGTCGAGACCCTGCCCCGCGCGGCGCTGGTCGCGGTTCAGACTCCCCAGGCTTTCGCCGCACCCCTGCTGCGCCGGGCTCACGACGTCCAACCCGAGCTGGACGCCTCGGACGACTGCCTGCTGGTGGAGCGGCTGGGAGAGCCGGTGGCAGTAGTCCCGGGCGAGGTTGGCAATCGCAAGATCACCCACCCCGAGGACCTCGTCTGGCTTCGCGGTGAGCTGCAGGGGAGTGGTAATCGATGACTCTTCGCATCGGCCACGGGCTGGACTCCCACCGCCTGGAGCCGGGACGGCCGCTGATGCTCGGGTGCGTGCCGGTGCCGTCGGACCGGGGGCTCGCCGGTCACTCCGACGGCGACGCCGCCGCCCACGCCCTCGCCGACGCCTGCCTCGGGGCGGCGGGGCTCGGAACCATGGGTGACCACTTCCCCTCCGGCGCCGAACGCTGGCGCGGGGTCAGTGGCCGCGAGTTCCTGGAGCTGGTAGCCGCCAAGCTGGCCCAGACGGGGGCCCGGGTGACGAGCGCGGAGGTGGCCCTGGTCTGTGCCCGGCCGCGGCTCGCCCCGTTCTTCGCCGCCATGGGGGAGGCGATGTCCGCGGCGCTCGCCACCCCGCCCGGCACCGTCACCGTCACCGCGACGAGCGGCGATGGGCTCGGGGCGGCCGGTCGGGGTGAGGGCATCCTGGCCTCCGCGGTCGTGCTTCTCGAGGTCGGCTGACCGATCGCCCGAGTGCGGCAGGCCCCGAGGGGCCGGGGTCTCTGACGCCGGCATCGACGTCCAGAGCCGCGATCGCTAGTCGGGGGGCTCCGTGGTGACGATCGCCGAGAAATGCACCCCGCCCTCGCCGACCAGCCACAGCCGCAGTGTGCCGCCCTCCACTTCGGACACCACCCTGACCTGATCGCCGAGGTCCATCGGGTGGCGGTGTTCGCACTCGGCCGCCACGGGGATGCGGCCGGGCAGGTGGCGGGCCAATTCGTCCTCCACGGCCTCCCAGTACGCCGCGTTGTTGACGTGGCCCATGACGTCCATGTCGCTGGCGCGGGTCGCCCAGGGACGGGCCTCGGCGGTGGCGGGTGGCGCCGGATGGGAGAGGCGCCCCGACACGCGGCGTTCACCCGGGTCTCCCCAGACTTTATAGAAGAGATCCGGCAGCGGCGTCAGCCGCCCGCTCGCCTCATCCACCGCCGCCCACAGCACCGCCGCCTCCAGCCGGCCGCCACTGCTGCCACGCGCCGAGGTCCGGCGCTCCGCCCAGCGTGGGCCGATGCCGCTGCAGAAGGTGACGTACGCGATCCGCTCGAGGTAGCGCGGCCACCGCTCAATCGCGATCGCTGTCCGCCGCACCACCCAGGCGACCGGCTCCGCGATCATCCCCGAGTCCACGCTGTGGTCGGTCGCCACGTCCTGGAGGTGGCGGGCCAGGGCGTCGAGCCGGAGACGGCCGTGCTCGTCGGCGTCGCCCAGCCGGACCAGCCGGCTGGCCTTGAAGACCAGGGTCTGCACGCCCGGAGCAATGCCGGTGGCGCGTAGCACGCCTCCCTGATCGTCGACGCTCACGGGGCACAAAGTAGCCGATCGGCGCGACCACCCGCTCGCCCGGATATCCTTGATCGCCCGTGAGTCTTCGCCTCCACGACACCTTGACCCGCCGGCTCCAGACGGTCACGCCCCTGGAGCCGGGCCACGTGCGCCTCTACACCTGCGGCCCGACGGTCTGGAACCGTGCCCACATCGGGAACTTCCGCACCTTCCTCTTTGAGGATGTCCTGCGCCGATGGCTCGAGCGCAGCTTCCCGCGGGTCACCCACGTCATGAACCTGACCGACGTGGACGACCGGCTGATCCACAACGCCACCGAGCACCACCAGGGGCTGGCGGAGGAGACCGCCCCCTGGATCGAGCGCTTCTTCGCCGACGTCGACACCCTCGGCATCCGCCGGGCCCACCACTACCCGCGGGCCACCCTGTACATCGAGGAGATGGTGAGCCTGATCGAGCGCCTTGAGGCGAAGGGGGTCACCTACCGGAGCGAGGGGGGGATCTACTTCCGGATCGCCGGCTTTCCGGCCTACGGCAGGCTCTCCGGCATCCCCGCCGCTGGGCTGGTGGCCGGGATGAGCGGCCGGGTGGATGCCGACGATTACACCAAGGAGGACGCCCGCGACTTCGCCCTCTGGAAGACGGTGGGGCCGGACGACATCGGCTGGGACACCCGCCTCGGCCGGGGCCGCCCCGGCTGGCACATCGAGTGCTCAGCGATGAGCATGGCGCTGCTCGGTGAGAGCCTGGACATCCACTGCGGCGGGGTCGACAACATCTTCCCCCACCACGAGAACGAGATCGCCCAGTCCGAGGCGGCGACCGGGAAGCCGTTCGTTCGGATCTGGTGCCATGGCGAGCACCTGACCATCGGCAAGGAGAAGATGGCCAAGCGCTTCGGCAACTTCCGGACCGTTCCTGACCTGCTGGAGGCGGGCTATCGCCCCTCGACGATCCGCTACCTGCTCATCACCGGCGCCCATTACCGCCGCACCCTCGAGTGGGACGAGGCGCCCCTCCGGGCCGCTGACGAGGCGGTGGGCCGGCTGACCGAGTTCCGCGACCGGGTGGCGGGCCTCGGGACCGGGAGTGGCGGCGAGGAGATCGGAGCACGCGCCACGGCCGCCGCCGACGCCTTTGCCCGGGCCATGGACGACGACCTCAACGTGCCGAAGGCGGTGGGACATCTCTTCGGCGCCATCCGAGACCTCAACCGGCTGCTCGGTGCCGTCACCCCGTCGGCGGCGGTGAAGCAGCAGCTGCTCGACCTTGTCGAGGAGGCGGATGCCGTCCTCGGAGTGCTGCCCCTCGTCGATCGGGAGCGTGCCGCGTCGGTTCTCGGTCCCGAGGACGAGGAGCTGCTCGCCGCGAGGGTCGCGGCACGTGCCGCTCGGGACTTCGCCGAATCCGACAGGATTCGCGCGCACCTTCTCGAGCGCGGCATCATGGTCGAGGACACCGCTCAGGGACAGCGCTGGAAGCGCGCCTGAGCGTCCTTTTCGAGGCGGATTTCTCAGGTGGACATTCTCTACGGGCGCAACCCGGTGCGCGAGGCACTTCGGGCAGGGCGCGCTGCCCGCAAGCTGGTCGTCGCCGAGGGGCTTGGGGACGAGCCCCGGCTCCGGGAGATCATGGAGCTGGCCGCCGGGAGGGGAATCCCCATCGAGATGGCTGCGCGCAGCCGGCTCGACGACATCACCCATACCGAGCATCACCAGGGGGTGGCCGGCTACTTCCACGGAAGGCCGCCGCAGCGGCTGGAGGACATCCTCGAGAGCTGCCGGCCACCGGCGCTTCTGCTCCTCCTGGACGGGATCCAGGACCCGCAGAACGTCGGCGCCCTGATCCGGAGCGCCGAGGCGGTCGGCGCCGACGCGGTGATCGTGCCGGCGCACCGGGCCGCCGGGCTGACCCCCGCCGCGGTCAAGGCATCGGCGGGCGCCAGCGAGCACCTCCCCTTCCTCAGCGTCCCCAACCTTGCCCAGGCTCTGGCCAAGATCGGGGAGGCCGGGATCTGGCGCGTCGGCCTGGCTGCCGAGGCCGATGTGCGCTACGACCTCGTCGACTACCGGGAGCCCACGGCGATCGTCATCGGCGGGGAGGGGGAGGGGTTGCGCCAGCTCACCCGCCGGAGCTGCGACCGCCTTGTCTCGCTGCCCATGGTGGGCCGGGTGGCCTCCCTCAACGCGGCGGCGGCGGGTGCGGCCATCCTGTACGAGGCATTCCGCCAGCGGGGCTTCGCGTCCCGATGAGCCGGGTGGTCGTGGACGGGTACAACATCCTGCACGCGTGGCCCGAGCTGGCCAGGGCGATGCGCACCGAGAGCCTGGAGGAGGCTCGCCGGCGCCTGATCACCCGGCTCGCCGAGTATCGGGCGACCACCGGCAACGAGGTCCTGGTCGTCTTCGACGCCCGCCACCGCTCGGCGCGGAGCATCGACCGGGAGATCGTCGAGGGCGTCGAGATCCGCTACGGCAACGCTCACGAGAGCGCCGACCACGTCATCGAGCGCCTCATGTATGAGGCGTCCCGGCGCGGGACTGTCCTGGAGATGATCCTCGCCACCGACGACCATCTCCAGCGCGACCTGGTCCGGGGGATGGGCGTGCCGACCATGGGCTCCCGAGCCCTCCAGGCCGAGGTGGCGCGGGCGGAGGGGGAGCGCTCCGGGGAGATCCGGCGGCGCGACGAGAAGGGAGCGGTCTCGGATCGTCTGGAGAGCCGCATCGACCCCGAGGTGCGCCGCCAGCTCGAGGCGATCCGGCGGGGGGACGCCGGCGGTGGAGCGGGGGAGGGGCACATTGATGGCGGTCCGGCGGCGCGCCCGGGTCCGGCCCGAGATCAGGGGCCCGGGGAGCGCCCGGCTCCCGGCGGTCGTCGACTAACCTAGGTAGCCGCCCGGGTGTCGCCCTCAGGCAGCGCGGCACCCAGCTGGCCGACGTAGCTCAACGGTGGAGCGGCGGTTTTGTAAACCGTAGGTTGGGAGTTCGAATCTCCCCGTCGGCTCCGGACATCGGCTCCGGATTCCGAAACTGACGTCGCATTCCAGCCCGGTTGCCGGCCGAAAGCGCCTCCCCGCGCGGCCCCGGCTGGGGCTGGTGGACCCGGCCCGACTGCGGGAGAATGGGGGCAGGCGGGTCAGGCGCCTGGCCGTCAGCGGCCATCGGGTACCATCTCCCGGTTCGGTGCCCCAGCCCAAGTGGCTCAGAGGTAGAGCAACGCCTTGGTAAGGCGTAGGTCGTGGGTTCGATTCCCACCTTGGGCTCCATTTCCGTTACCGCACACGGCCGGTACCCAACTGATGGTTGCGCGGGCAACCAATGCGCAGCGGCGCCCCCACACCCGTGCCCTCATGCTTGATGCGTCCATCTGCCCGCTCGGGTTCCGCTTGACCATCCATCACTCGCCCGGCTTCGGGAGCGTGAAGAAGAACGCGGCACCGCCATCCACGCTGCCCTCCACCCACACGGAGCCCCCGTGGCGTGGGCCGAAAAGTCCTCAGGTGTTCGTTTGGTCGGGCGGAACCACGGCGGGATTCGGAAGCGAAGCGGCGGCGATGTCCGAGTGCGGCTCTTTCGGGCAGTGGGCGCCGAGCGTATACGCTGTCATCGACAGTGACCCGTACGTATAGCCATCCACGAGCACATCAGCGGTCGAGTCTGCGGCGCCCGCCAGGCCGGCGATATACAGCAGCGGGATGAAGTGGTCCGGGGTGGGGACCGCGTCATGGAAGTCGGCGTGGTCGCGCACGCCGATGATTCCCGCTGGTGAGGTGGTCAGATGTTCTCGGGCTGCGTCGTCAAAGCGGTGTGCCCAGTCGAACCCGCCGTCAGGCTGGTTCCAGTCGATGCGACGCAGATTGTGGACGACGTTCCCGCTGCCGATGATGAGCACGCCGCGCCGGCGCAGTGGCGCGAGCTTGGCACCCAGCTCGAGGTGGTACTCGAACGGTCTGTCGGCGTTGATGGATAGCTGGACGACGGGGATGTCGGCCTTGGGAAAGGCGTGCAGGAGCACTGACCACGTGCCGTGGTCGAGGCCCCAGCTGTCGTGGTCGAGCCCAACCCAGGTGGGCTTGACGATCTCGGCGATCTCCTCGGCGAGGGCGGGATCACCGGGGGCGGGGTAGTCCACCGCGAAGAGCTCGTCGGGGAATCCGTAGAAGTCGTGAATCGTCTTTGGCCGGATCATGGCGGTGACGGCCGAGAGGTTCGCGTACCAGTGTGCGGAGATCACCAGGATGGCGCGTGGCCTGGGGCTGGAGTTGCCGAAGGCTCGCCATGCGTCCGTGTAGCCGTTGTGCTCGAGGGCGTTCATTGGACTTCCGTGACCCAGGAACGCCGCCGGCATCGTCTCAGAGGTCATCGGTCCGAATCTCTCCGTTCACCGGGGCTTCATCAACTGCAGAGCGATGATACCGGCCGGCCGCTCTGGCCGCCCGGGGCATCCGGCGAACGTTCCGGCGCCGCCGAACGTCCTCCGCATGGATGATGGAAGGGTGGTGCGGGGCGACGCAGGGGGGCATGACGGCTCGGGTGACACCCGTGGGGGAGCGCCTGCTCCAGACCCGACCACTCCGCTTCCGCGGCCGGTGCGCGACCACGACGCCATGCACCCGGTCCGGCACCTCCGCCGCGGCGGGTGGGACCCGGCCGATCCGTTCGCGGCGCCGGAGCCGCCCGGCGGCCCGGCCCGGCCCGTCGCTGGCCCTGCCCTCGCCCGGGCCCAACGCATCACCCTGATCGCCGTGCTGGGGCTGGCGGTCGCCGTCGGCGTGGCCTCAGGCGCTGTCGCCCTCCTCACCCAGAGCCACCCGGCCGCCCTTCCAGGCCCCACCGCCATCGTTCCGGCCGCGCCTGCCGGTGACGGGATCGGGAACCTTCGCATGTTCACCGCGCGCACCGGGTGGGCCCAGCGGTTGGACGGCGGTGCCGTCCTGCACACCACGCGAGGCGTGCGGCACTGGACGGCCGCCTCTCCTCCGTCGGGGGACCGGATCCTGGCGGTGGCGTACGTGAATGCCGTGACGGCCCGGGTGCTCACCGTGTCGAGCGATGCGGGGTCCCAGACTACGGTGGACACGTGGGGCACGAGGGACGGCGGAGCCACCTGGAGCAGTAAGGGTGACTTCGCGGTCCAGGGCTTCGCGCCGGCGGCCGGCGGAGCCCTGGACTTCATCGACCCGGAGCACGGGTGGTACTCGCAACTCGAGGCGGCGGTCGGGTTCGCGGGCACCGCGCTCTTTCGCACCGTCGACGGAGGCGCTCAGTGGAGCGAGGTGGCGGTGAGCGGGAGCGGCACCCCGGCAGCGAGCGGGGCCGGGGTCATCCCGAGCGCCTGCGACGCGCTCACAGCGACCTTTGCGACGGCCACCACGGGATGGCTGACCGGCAGTTGCCTGAGCGCGGCGGCGCCTCTCTATGTCACCCACGACGGCGGCGTCACCTGGGCCACGGAGCCGCTCGGTTCGCTTCCCGCCTCCGCGGCCGGGGGGACCTCCTTTCCCCCCGCTTTCACCTCGGCGCAGAGCGGCACCCTGGTCACCGAGAACCAGAGCCTGACCGGAGTCAGCACCTCTCTCTTTGCGACCGCGGACGGGGGTATCTCCTGGCTGCTGCGCTCCACCAGCGTGGGGGCGCCGGTCGCGGACGACTTTCTCGACGCCGATCACGGCTGGCTGGTCACGGCCGCTGACGGAGCGGCCGGTGGCACCGACCTCTACGCCACCGCCGACGGAGGCACGACCTGGACGCGCGTGGGCGCCTTCCCCTACACCGGCCTGAGCGTCGACTTCCTCACCACCACGCTGGCGTGGGCGGCGGGCGACCTCGGCCAGCAGGACGGCGGGCCCGCTTATGTCGTCCAGACCGGCGACGGGGGGCGCACCTGGACGGGGGTGGTGCCGCAGCTCGCGAGCCCCTCGCCGTCACCCTGAGCCGGCCGCAGCACCCTATCCGGGGCTGTCCTCCCCGTCGCTGGGCTCCGGGCCCTCCGCCTGGTGGCGGAACTGGGTCTGGTACAGCTGGGCGTAGAGGCCCTCGCGTCCGAGCAGGTCGTCATGCGTCCCCTGCTCGACGATGCGGCCCCCGTCGACGACGAGGATGAGGTCGGCGTCGCGGACCGTCGACAGCCGGTGGGCGATGACGAGGGACGTGCGGCCCGCGAGGGCCACCTTGAGCGCCGCCTGGACCGCCGCCTCGGACTCCGAATCGAGGTGTGCGGTGGCCTCGTCGAGCACCACCACGTCGGGAGCCTTGAGCAGCAGCCGGGCGATCGCCATCCGCTGCTTCTCCCCACCGGAGAGCCGGTATCCGCGGTCGCCGACGAGTGTGTCGAGCCCCCCGGGCAGGCTCTCGACCAGCGGGAGGATCTGCGCCTCCGAGAGCGCCGTGAGCAACTCCGCCTCCGTGGCGCCCGGCTTCGCGTAGCTGAGGTTGGCACGGATGGTGTCGTGAAACATGTGCGCGTCCTGGGTGACCAGGCCGATGCCCGCGTGCAGCGATTCGAGGGTGACGTCGCGCACGTCGAGACCGTTGATCCGCACCGCGCCGCCGAGCGCGTCATAGAGGCGGGCGACGAGGTGGGTGATGGTCGTCTTGCCAGCACCGGAGGGGCCCACCAGGGCGACCAGCTGTCCCGGCTCGGCGCGAAAGGTGACGTCCGAGAGCACCTGCGTGGAGGGCGCATGCTCGAGCACGGCGACGGATTCGAGGGATGCCAACGAGACGTCCTTCGCGTCCGGGTAGGCGAAGGCCACATGGTCGAATTCGATCGTTGCCGGACCCCGTCTCAGCGCCACGGCGCCGGCGCGCTCGGTGATCATCGAGGGGAGGTCGAGCACTTCGAAGACCCGGTCAAAGGAGACCAGCGCGGTCATCACGTCGACGTTGGCGTTGGAGAGCTGGGTGAGTGGGCCGTAGAGGCGGTTGAGGTAGGCGGTCATGGCGACCAGGGTGCCGACCTGGAGCGTGCCGTGCAGGGAGAGCAGACCGCCCCACCCGTACACGAGCGCCGTGGCCAGCGCGGCGGTGAAGGTGAGGGCCACGAAGAAGACACGGGCGTAGATGGCCTGGACGACGGCGATGTCACGCACTCGTCCGGCGCGGGCCGAGAAGACGGCGTCCTCCTCGCCCGGCCGGCCGAAGAGCTTGACGAGGAGTGCCCCGCTGACGTTGAAGCGCTCGGCCATGGTGGTGTTCATCTCGGCGGCGAGCACGTAGCCCTCCCGCGTGATGGCGCCCAAGCGGCGCCCCATGTAGCGAGCCGGGAGCGCGAACAGCGGCAGGATGGCGAGCGCGACCAGCGTGATCTGCCACGACAGGATGAACATCGTCGTCAGCACCATGGCCACGCTGAGAGCGTTGCCGACCACCGAGGAGAGGATGTCCGAGGTCGCCTGCTGGGCACCGAGGACGTCGTTGTTGAGCCGCGAGATGAGCGCCCCCGTCTGGGTGCGGGTAAAGAAGGCGATCGGCAT
>PLOF01000050.1:0-65329 GCA_003142035.1 Candidatus Dormiibacterota bacterium | reverse complement strand
CCCGGTAGGGCTTGAGGCTGCCCAGGATCCTGCGGAACGTGCCCTTGGGGACCTTGGTGCCCACCACCGAGGGGTCCCGGATGAGCGAGCGCATGGGACCCCCGCGGCCGCCGCCCATGCCCCCCCCGCCGCCGAAGCCGCCGCCGGGACGCATCATCGGATCACTTCTCCCTCTTCGCGGCGGTCACCCGTCCGGACCGAGCCACGGTAGCTCAGCGGAGCGCCCGCACCATTCTGGGCAGAGGTGGGGCGGGTCGGGGGAAAGCAGCCGTTCCCCGCCGGCGCCGGATCCGGGGACACGGCGAACCCCCGGCGGCCACTGGCCGCGATCACGGGCAGAGGGCCGGGATGGCCAATCGAGCCTGCCGTCATCTGACACCCATTTCACAGAAACGTGCGTGGCGTGACGCAGGTGATCGCCGGGTGACGCGGAGGACGCGGGCTTTCAACGCCGCGATAGGAGGTTCTGATGCAGATGCACTATCCGCCGAGACCGACCTGCCCGATCAAGTGCAGGGGTCGTCTCGCACATCACCCATCCAGGTCAGGGAGACGCAGAGCGGATCGCCGCCCACGACCTCCAGGAGCACCAGAACATGGAAGACGGCAAGACCTCTCAAAATCCCCGGCGCAGCGCGGTCAAGCGCGTGGTCTTGACCGTGGCCGTCGTGGTGGCGGGTACCGGGGCGGTCCTCGGCGGCGCGTTCGCAACCTTCACCGACACCACCTCCGCCGGTCCCCAGCCGATCAGCTCCGGAGAGCTCGTCCTGGCGGTCGGACCGACCAATGACTCGACCGGTGTGGTGACCTCCATCGCACCCGGGGACACCATTACCCGCGAGGTCGACCTGAATTCGGTGACCTCGACCATCAATGACGCCACCATCACGTTCGGGATCTCGGCGAGCCCGAGCTCTCTCCTCGACAGCGACGCGACCAACGGCCTGCACGTACAGGTGCAGACCTGCCCGGTGGCCTGGACCAAGGTTGCCGGAACGCCTCCGACCTACAGCTGCGGCGGCGACAACACGACCACCGTGTTGGCGAGCACCCCGGTCGCGACGCTGGAGAGCACTCCGGCCAGCCTGACCCCGCTCAACTCGCTGACGGCCGGCGGCCAGGACTATATGGTGATCACCTTCACCTTCCCGTCGGGGGCTCCCGGCAACCTCACCCTCCTGGGAGCGTGCAGCGGCACGGCCGGTAGCACCTCGGCGTCGGCCGAGAACCTCGAGGGGTGCTCCTCGACGCTCACCTACCACTTCACCGCAACTCAGCGGGCCGGTACCAACAAGTAATCGAGGCAGAACGGATCGTTGAGGGGAGCGGTTGTACCGCTCCCCTCAACGCGCTTCCAGAGGTTGGAACGTCATGAAGTCTGAGGCGCCGCCCGAGAGGGACGAGATGTCGGGGCAGAACCCGACGGTCGTCGTGGCTGCGCCCACGGCCTCGGGGCCCTCCATGGGTCCCGCGATCCCCCGATCCAGCCAGCGCAGCCCCGCCGTCCCATCCACCGTGACCTCCCGGATCGCGAAGGGTGCCGGGTACCTCCGGTCACGGCTGCAGCGCGCCGGCGGGGCTCTGCTGTTGGTCGGTGCGAGCCTGGTCGTGCTGGCGATCGTGGGCACGGCCGTGAACTGGTGTCGCCTCGACGTCGTGCTGAGCGGGTCGATGGCGCCCACGCTGCGGCCAGGGGACGTCATCCTCGCTGTCTCCGAGCCGGACTCCGAGGTCTCCGCCGGCCAGGTGCTCGCCTTCCACCCCCCCTACGATCCGAGCATCGTGGTGGTCCACCGGATCATCCAGGTGGTCCATGACGGCAAGAAGGTGGAGATCCGAACCCAGGGTGACGACAACAACGCTCCCGACCAGTGGACGGCCGTGCTCGAGGGCACCTCGGCCTGGAGGGTGAGCTGGGTGCTCCCCTCCGCGGGCTACGTCGCCATCTGGGTCACCTACCCGTGGATCCACCTCCTGGCGTTGCTCCTCGTCATCGGGATCGTGGTCGGGGAAGTGCTCAGACGCGTCTGGCGCGCGGAGCCGAGATGATTCCTTTCGTCGGCAACCGGCGGAGAGGCTGGCTGCTGGCCGCGGGCGTGGCGGTCCTCGCGCTCGGACAGTGCGGGGGCGCCTTCGCGATGTTCACCGATTCGACCACAGCCGGGCCGGGGAGCTTCCAGACGGGGACGCTCCCGATCCCGGCTGGCCTCGCGGTCAGCAATGGCGGTTGCTCCGGCAGCCCGACCCAGACCAATGTCGCCAGCAGCTGGACCGGCTCCTCGGCCCTCGACGCGAGCGGCAACTATCTGGTCGCCGGCTACAGCGTTCTGCGCTCCCCCAGCTCCTCGGGCCCCTACAGCTCGGCGGGGACGGTGACCGGAAGCCCTCCCTCGACGACGTACACGGACACCAGCCCGTCCGGTGCAGCGGCCCCGCTTGCCTTCGTTGCCTCGGGTAGTGGGAGCAACGCCCTGAGCATCGACACCTCGACCTACGCCACCGCGACGGTGAATCTCGGCGGAGCTGTGGGGAAGGAGCCGAACGCACTGCAGGTGACCCCGGACGGAACCAAGCTGATCGCCGCGGAGGGCGCGGCGCACCAGGTGCAGATCATCTCCACCACAACTGGCGCGGTTGAGAGCACGGTGGCCATCCCCACGGTGAACGGCACGGCCTCCACGCCGGTGGCCGTGGCGGTGAGCCCGGACGGCAGCACCGCCTGGATCGTGGACGCGGCCAACGATCTGGTCTATCCCCTCAGGCTGGCCACTGCCACCCTGGGAGGCGCGATCACGGTGGGGGCCCAGGGCGACCCCAGCGCGGCGGTGGTGACGCCCAACGGGGTGCAGGTCTTTGTCGCCGACTATGGCTCCCACCAGGTGAGCGCGATCGACACCTCCACTGACGCCGTCACCACCATCGCGGTCGGAGGCACCACTGGAATCCCCATCGCGCTGGCGGTGACCCCCAACTCCGCTCACGTCTACGTGGCGGACGAGGGCAACAGCCAGATCGACGACATCACCACCTCCAGCGACACCGTGAGCGCGACCATCAAGGTGCCCAGCCTGACCGACAGCGACGGCTACGTGCCCAACGGTGGAGATCCCAACATCCTGGCGGTAACCCCGAACGGTGCCAAGGTCTACGTGGCCAGCTTCGGGGATGGGTTGGGCGGGTCGGTGGAGGACATCACCACCAGCAACGACGCGGTGGCAACGACCTTCGCGTTGCCACCCGGTGGCGTTCTCGGCCCCGCTGCGCCCAACGCCCTGGCTCTGACCCCCAACGGTTGTCAGCTCTACGTCAACGACTACGACAACAACAAGGTGGACCTGATCGACGTGAGCACCGACACTCTCGCCGCCTCCACCACAGCGGTCGGCCAGACCGGCGACCCGACCGGGATGGCGGTGACCCCGAACGGCGCGGCGGTGTACGTGGCCAACTTCTACGACCCCAGCGTGAGCGTCATCGCCACCAGCAGCTACACCGTGACCCGGACCGTCGGGATGGCGGGCGGTAGCGCTCCGTACGCGATCGCCGTCGCTCCGAGCACCTACTACTACGAGGTGGCCGGCACGCACGGGGGCTGGACGAGCGGCCCCAGCTCGCCGGCCGTGTACACGCTCGGCTGGAACGTCGGCGGCTGGCAGTGATGGGACGGCGCCTCCGCCGCGGCTGAGACGCGCCTGGCGGGGGAGGGGAGTCGCGATCGTCCGCGTCCGGCCAGCCTCCTCGTGCCATGGCCGGCCCGGTTCAGGGGGATTCCGCCTTCCCCTCGCTTCCACCTCTTCGTGCCCGCACCTCAGCCGCGATCAGCTCGAGGGTGCCGAGATCCCCGGCGAAGGGGGCGACCGGCCGCGGCCAGTGGACGACGAGGTCGGTGACACCGAGCTCCTCGAAACGGCCGGTTGCGTCCCGGAATGCCTCCGGCGAAGCGGTGACCCCGGAGATCCGCGTCCCGACGTAGAGGAGGCGTCCCAGGGTCGCGGGATCGCGGCCCACCTCGGCGCAGGCGGCATCGATGCGCTCCATCTCGGCGGCGAGGCCGGGCAGGGCGCCCGCGACGCCAAGCGCGCTGCCGTCCGGCGCGAGTGGGCCCTCGGTTACCCAGGTGCTGCCGAAGCGCGCCGCCAGTCGCATGCCCCGGGGGCCTCCCGCCGCGACCGCGAAGGGCAGGCGGGGACGCTGCACGCAGCCGGGGTGCATGCGGGCGCCGAATGCCTGGTAGTGGCGGCCGTCGTGGGTCGTGACCGGCTCGGTGAGCAGCTCGTCGAGGAGGGTCACGAACTCCTCGAAACGATCCGCGCGCTCGCGGCGGCTCCAGGGCTCGCGCCGCGTGGTGGTGGCGTCGAAGCCGCTCCCACCCGCTCCGATCCCCAGGGTGAACCGGCCCGCGGAGATGTGGTCGAGCGTCATCAGCTCTCGGGCGAAGGGCACCGGGTGGCGAAAGTTCGGTGACGCGACGAGCGTTCCGAGGCGGATCTTCGACGTGACCGCGGCTGCAGCGGCCAGGGTCGGCACCGCCCCGAACCAGGGGGAGTCCCGGAATGATCGCCACGCCAGATGGTCGAAGGTCCAGGCATGGTCAAAGCCGAGAGCCTCCGCGTACCTCCACGTCTGACTCTGCTCTCCCCAACTCTCTGCCGGGAGGATCAGCACTCCGAACCGCACGAGGTGGAAGTCTCTCACTCTCGGCAGCGCGTGGCCCTGAACCGCGCGGCGGGTCAGAAACCGGGGAAGACGCTCCGCAGATCGTCCAGGGTGACGGTGGGGGAGTCGAGTCGCAGCGGCGGGGTGTGGGCCGGGTCGAGCCGCCCGTACACCAACCGGAGGAGCGCCTCCGCCGGCAGGTGGAGCGAGCCGTCCGTCGCCGGGTCGGTCCGCGGTTCGAGGCGGACACCGCCGGTGGCGAGCGTGAAGCGGCGCTCGGGATCGGTCGTCGACACCAAGAGCGTCGCCGGCTGCGCGGAGGGCTTGCCGACCCGGGCGACCATCTCCGGGAGTTGGTCGACGAGGAGCGCCACCGCGTCGCCGGCGACGCGGGCGGCCGGTTCGAGGGCGACGGCCACGTCCCAGGTGTGCACCGCGTGCTCGGAGAGGCGCATGCGCAGCACCCCCGCGAAGTCGAGGTCCCGGCCGAAGAAGGAAACCTGAAGGGCACCGATCTGGGCCGCATCGAGCGTCTCGAAGCGGCGCACCAGGCGCTCGTTGGCATCGAGGCTCGTGGCGACCTGGGCCCGGGGCGGCAGGGCATCCCATCTCTGCCAGATCGGCAGCATCGTCTCCCGACCCGGCGCGGCTCCGCCGGAGAGGCCGGCGTCGAGGAGCAGCCAGAAGAGCTCTGCCTGACTGCCGAGGTGCGAGAGCACTTGGGCGAGAGTCCACTCCTTGGCGTACGACCGCGCCGTGACCTCGTCCGGCCCCAGGCCGCCGGTCAGCGACCTCAGCCGGTCGTGCGAGCTGCGCACGGCGGCCAGCCAGGCGTGGAAATCCGGCATGTCAGCTTCTCCGGTTCATGGTTTGGTGCCGCCTGTCGCTGCGCGATCTTCCCGGGGCGCCAGCCTGGGTGCGGCACCGTCGGTGCCCGTTGCCGTCTCTGCCACGTCCTCGGAGTAACCGAAACTCTCGTCGACGCCCTCGAGCACCGGGGCGACCCGGGTGCGCAGCGGAACCTCCTTGATGAAGCACACCAGAACGAGGGCGATGACCGCGAAGGGCACGCCGGCCAGGAAGACCGAGCCCAGCGACTGGGAGAAGGCGTGCACGACGCCGCTGTGGATGACGGCAGGCAGCTTGTCCAGCACCTGCGGGCTGGCGTTGCCGACGCCCCCCGAGAGTCCGCCGAGGTGGAATCCCTTGGGAAGATCCGTGACCAGCTTGGCGATCAGCACGTTGCTGAAGATGGCTCCGAAGATCGGCACCCCGATGGAGCCGCCCATGGAGCGGAAGAAGGTCGCCGTCGAGGTGGCGGTGCCCAGGTCCCTCTGGGCGACGCTGTTCTGCACCACGACCACCAGGACCTGCATGACCCCGCCGAGGCCGAGGCCCAGCACCACCATGTAGGCGGCGGTGACGACCGCTGGGGTGGCCGCGTCCATGGTGGAGAGCAGGAAGAGGCCGATAACGGTGATGGCTGTGCCCAGGATTGGCCAGATCTTGTAGCGCCCGGTACGGCTGATCAGCTGGCCGCTCACGATCGAGGTGATGAGCAGACCGACCATCATCGGGACGAGCAGCAGGCCGGAGTTGGTGGCCCCGTCGCCCTTGACGATCTGCAGGTACTGGGGGAGAAAGACGATCGATCCGAAAAGCGCCAGGCCGATGATGAAGCCGGCCGCGTTGCTCACCGCAAAGACGGAATTGCGGAACAGCTGCAGCGGCAGGATGGGCTCGGTCGCCCGCCGCTCGACCTGGATGAAGAAACCGAGCAACACCAGCGCTCCCAGGGCCAGTCCGAGGGTCTGGGCGGACGCCCACGGATACTCGGTGCCTCCCCAGGTGGTGAGCAGGACGATGCAGGTGACCCCGGCCCCCAACAGACTCGCGCCCAGGTAGTCGATGCGGTGCTCGCGTCGCTGGCGGGGCAGGTGGAGGACCAGGCCGGTCGCGACCAGGGCGGCGATGCCGATGGGGACGTTGATGTAGAAGACCCAGCGCCAGGTGGCGTGGTCGACGAGGAAGCCGCCGAGCAGGGGCCCGGCCACCGTGGCCAGTCCAAAGACGGCGCCGAAGTACCCCATGTAGCGGCCCCGCTCGCGAGGGGAGACGATGTCGCCGATGATCGCCTGGGAGCCGACGAACAGCCCCCCTGCGCCGACGCCCTGGAGAGCCCGGAATCCGATCAGCTCGGCCATGTTCTGGGAGAGGCCGCAGAGCATCGATCCGACCAGGAAGATGACGATCGCGGCCTGGAAGATGCGCTTGCGCCCGTAGAGGTCTCCGATCTTCCCGTAGAGCGGGGTCGAGATCGTCGAGGTCAGGATGTAGGCCGTCACCACCCAGGAGAGCTGGGTGAGACCGCCCAGGTCGCCCACGATCGTGGGCAGGGCCGTGGAGACGATGGTCTGGTCGAGGGCGGCGATCAGCATCGCCAGCATCAGGGCACCGAACACCACCATGAGCCGGCGCCGCTCGGCGTCGCTCCGGCGCTCGACCTTGAGCGACGAGATCTGGGCGCTCATGCGGCTGGCTCGGCGGTGGGCTCACCGGTCATGACCAGTGAGCTGTGCTGCCGGAAGAGGCGGGAGGGCCACCAGGTCCAGCGACCGACCAGCACGACGAACGCCGGCACCATGATGGTCCGGACGAAGAAGGTGTCCATCAGGACCCCGGCGGCGATGCCGAAGCCCACCTGCTGGATCTCCCCGGACTGCGCTGATCCTCCCGCCGCGAAGCCGAGCACGGCGAAGGTGCCGCCGAGCACCAGCCCGGCGGTGGTGACGGTTGTCCCGGTCACCCCGATGGCCTTCGTCACCGCCTCTCGCAGGGGGAGGCCATGAGCCTCCTCGCGGATCCTCGTCATCACCAGCACGTTGTAGTCCGAGCCCAGCGCCATCAGAAAGACGAACATCAGGAAGGGCAGGATGAATTGCACTCCGCTCTGGCCCCCGAAGTGCACAAAGACCAGGCCTACCAGGCCCAGGGCGGCGAGGTACGAGAGGACCACGCTCGGGACCAGGAAGAGGGACGCGATGCCGCTCCGCAGAACGATGGCGAGGAGGAGCGCGATGATGATCGCCACCGTCGGGATGATGTGGATCAGATCGTTCTGGGAGATGTTCTCGACGTCATAGGCGAAGGCGTCGAGGCTGAAGATGCCGCTGTCGGCCGCCCCCGCGGCATGGGCCGCGGCGGTGGTGTCCGCGCGGAGCGCCGGAATGTTGGCGCTCGCCGCCGAGCTTCCCGCCGGCCCGACCGTGGGCACCACGGCGAACACCACCGTCCGCGCGTCGGTGCTGACGAAGCTCGCCAGGGCGCCGTCGACCTGCGCCACCGCCGGGGGAAGGGCGGCGAGCGCGGCGGGGTTCAGCGGCCAGCCCAGCGTCTGGTGCAGGGCCGCAATTTCCGTCGCCGTCAGGGTCACCCCGGTGGGACCGTTGGGGTCGAGGGGCCCGATGACGCTCCGGAAGCCCGTCGACGCCGCGAGGCTCTTCTGGGCCGTCACCAGCTCGGCGGGATCCGCAAAGACGGGGTGGGAGAAGTGCATGACCACCTCGGTCGAGGTGATCGTCCCGGCGGAGGGGAAGTGCTTGTTGAGGACCGCCTGGCCGGTCGCGGAGTCGCTGCCCGCCGGGCCCGAGACGGCGTTGCCGAACCCGGCGGTGGTCGTCCCCACCGAACCCAGGGCGAGAGCCGCGAATATCCCGATCCCCGCGATCGCGGTGACCACCGGGCTCCGGACAAAGGCGGTGGCCACCCGGCCCCAGAAGCCCACCTGCGGGGTGGAGCGGACCGTGAGGTTGCTGGGCCAGAAGACGGCGCGGCCGAGGATCGCCAGCAGTGCCGGGAGCAGCGTGAGGCCGGCGAGGAGCATCAGGGCGATGCCGATGGCGAGCGCCGGGCCGAGCCCCTGGTAGAAGCCGAACTGCGCGATCACCAGGCTGAGCAGCGCGCCGATCACGATCAGCGCGGAGAAGGTGATGGATTCCCCCACGGTCTCGACGGCGCGCACTACGGCGTCGCGGGGGGCGAGGCCGCTCCGGATCTCCTCGCGGACTCGAAAGACGAGGAAGAGGCCGTAGTCGGTGCCGGCCCCCAGGACGAGGACGACGAGGATCAGCTCCGTGATGACCGAGACCTGGACGCCGATGTGGGAGGCGGCGGCGATCACCGGGCCGGCAAGCGCCAGCACCAGGCCGGCCGGGAGCAGCGTCACGAGCGGCGCGAGCAGCGCCCGGAAGGCGAAGAGCAGCAGGATGATGATGAACACGACCGAGAGCAGCTGGGTGGTGTTCTGGGAGTGGGCCGAAGAGGTGTTGGAGTCCGCGGCGGTCGCCAGCTGGCCGGTCAGGTTGAACTGGAGGCCGCCGGGGGCTCCCACCTTCGAGAAGTCGCTCCGGATCGAGTCGACGAGCGTCGTTCCGGTGCCCCCGCCGTACTGGGGGACGTTGGCCTGGATCAGGGCCTGGGTGGCCTCACCGTCGCTCGACGTCCCGAGGGCGCGCGCGGTGACGACGTTGGGCAGCTCCTTGATCTTGGCGAGGAGGGATGTGACGACGAGCTTGTCGGAGGCGGTCAGCGGGCTGCCACTGCGCGAGGCCACCAGGGTGGCGGTGGCGAGACTGGAGTTCTGAAAGGGGTTGAGCAGCTGAGCCGCGTGCATGCTCGGGGAGTTCGCCGGCAGGAAGCCGCTCTCGGTGTCCTTGGCCACCGAGCCGAGCCCGGGCAGGGTGCTCACGCAGACCACCGTGATGACCACCCAGGCGACGACGATGAGGTACCGGAAGCGGACGTCGAACTTGCCGAGGCGGGAGTAGAACCGCCTCACGACGGGAGCTCCGCGCCCGCTGGCTGAGCCAGCCTGGCGAGCAGTTCGACGAGGGAGCGGAGATCGTCGTCGCTCAGCGGTGCGGTCACCGCGGCGAGGCTGCGCAGGTGCAGCCGCATCATCTCCTCGAATCTCTGGCGGGCCGCCTCGGAGAGCTGCACGCGGACGAGGCGCCGGTCCTCGTCCTCACGGAGACGCTCCACCAGCCCGATCCTCACCAGGCGGTCGACGAGCTGGGTGGCCGAGCTGGGGGTGATCGACTGGGCCTCGGCCAGCTGATGCATGGAGACGGCGGAGCCGGCCTGGTGGAGGAGCATGAGCGCCTCCAGCTGGGAGGCGGTCACCTCCTCCATGGTCTCGCGCATGGTGGCCTGGGCGTCCGCCGGGATGGTGGCGCGGAAGCGGTGCCGGAGCGCCGGCTGCATGCAGGTCAGCCGGTGCAGAAGGATCTCCCTCTCGGAGAGGGTTGCGGGCTCTGGGGTCACTTGTTCACTCCTCGGATACTCAGGCACCTAAAGTATGTGATACACGAAGCTCAGCGTGTCAAGCCGCATTCCCGTGATCGAGGTGACGCCCCGGCCACGGCAGGGTCGCATTCCGCTCCGGTACCCCTGGGCCGCCCCCAGGCCCCCGCGTCCTGCCCCTGTGCCGGCCCGGCCCCATGCCCCTCGCACGCCGGACCGGGCGCGGTGCTCTCCTCGCCGGACCGGGGCCCGGCCCTCTCCTCGCCGGCGCCGCCCGGCGGCGACCTCCAGCGGGGTAAGGTAGGGGCTCCGTGCGGCGGCACCCGCGATTGACGCCGGCCGGGCCTGTGGTATCATCCGCTTGACCTAGCGCGGCTAGGTTTTATTTGTGTTGGGGCTTAACGTGGCCACGGCTAAAGGCAGTTCGATCATCACCCTGCAGTGTCCTGACTGCAAGGAGCGGAACTACACCACCGTCAAGAACAAGCGCAACGATCCGGATCGGATCGAACTGCGCAAGTTCTGCCCGCGGTGTCGCGCCCACACGCGCCATCGCGAAACCAAGTAGCTCGCGCCAGGAGAAGCCAAGCAATGTGGGAAGCCGGCCCCGTAGGCCGCTATGCTGACGGGCCACAGGGGCGTAGCTCAGTTGGTAGAGCATCGGTCTCCAAAACCGAGGGTCGCGAGTTCGAATCTTGCCGCCCCTGCCATCTCGGGTCGGACCCGGCCGCGTAGGCTTGGGTCGAGCGTTGGAGGTCGATAGAGGACGTGGCCAGATCGTCGGCCAGGACGGGACTCACGACAGGTGGGAGCGGGGGGCGCCGTCCGAGACGCCTGACCGCCTACTTCCGGGGGGTCTGGGAGGAGCTGCGCAAGGTCGTATGGCCCACCTGGCCGGAGTTGACGCGGATGACCGGTGTGGTGGTCGTGACCGTGGTCCTATTCAGCCTCCTGATCGGGGGCGCGGACTACGCGCTCGGGTACGCCGTCAAGCCGATCTACGTTCAGAACGCCTCCACCACCGCCTCGGCGGTGCCGGCGAGCACCGCGACCCCGAGCGCAACCGCCACCGCCTCGCCCTCGGCGAGCGCCTCGAGCTGACGGACCAGCCACACTGAGATGACCATGAGCGACACCGCCACCACGACGCAGGCCAGCGACGCGCGCTGGTACGTCATCCACGCCTACTCCGGGCACGAGGAAAAGGTAAAGAACAACCTCCTCAAGCGCGTGGAATCGATGGACATGCACGACAAGATCTTCGAGGTCCTGGTCCCCACCGAAGAGGTGATGGAGATCAAGGATGGCCAGCGCCGGAGGGTCTCCAAGCGGATCTATCCGGGGTACATCCTGGTCAACATGGTCATGTCGGACGAGTCCTGGTACGTGGTCCGCAACACCCCCGGGGTCACCTCCTTCGTCGGCTCCGGCAACAAGCCGGTGCCGCTCGCCGAGAGCGAGATTCGGGGCATTCAGAGGCAGGTGAAGGCCGAGGCTCCGACCAAGGTCTCCGTCGAATATCAGGTCGACGAGAGCGTGCGAGTGGTCGACGGGCCCTTCACCGATTTCCATGGCAAGGTCACCGAGATCAATGCCGAGAAGGGCAAGCTCAAGGTGCTCGTCAATATGTTTGGCCGGGAGACACCGGTGGAGCTCGATCTGCTTCAGGTCGAGCGACTTCGCTAGGGGACGGAGAGCAGAATGGGCAAGAAGAAGGTCAAGACGGTCGTTCGCCTCCAGATCCAGGCTGGCAAGGCGACCCCGGCTCCTCCGGTGGGCACCGCGCTGGGCCCGCACGGGATCAACATCATGGAGTTCTGCCGGGCCTACAACGAGCGCACGGCAGCTCAGGCCGGCATGGTCATCCCGGCCGAGATCACGGTCTACGAGGACCGCAGCTTCAACTTCATCACCAAGACGCCGCCGGCCTACGACCTTCTCAAGAAGGCGGCCGGCGTCGAGAAGGGATCGGCGCAGCCCAACCGCGACAAGGTCGGGACCGTCACCGCCGCCCAGGTCCGGGAGATCGCCGAGGTCAAGCTCGCCGATCTCAACGCCTTCGACATCGGGCAGGCGATGCACACCATTGAGGGCACGGCCCGCTCCATGGGCCTGACCGTCGAACCGTAGCCATCCGAGGGAGATCCGCAGGCCGGGCGCCTGCGCAGCAAAAGTGGGAGGGCTCACCGAGCCCGCCAGGACCACAGGGAGAACGGCGATGCCCCATCAATTCGGCAAGAACTACCGTATGGCCGCGGAGAAGATCGAGGCCGGACACCTCTACCCGCCTCGGGAGGCGGTGGAGCTGGTACGGGCGACCTCGATGACCAAGTACGACCCCACCATCGAAGCCCACTTCCGGTTGGGCATCGACCCCCGCCACGCCGATCAGGCCGTGCGCACCACCGTGGTGCTGCCTCACGGCACCGGTAGGACGCGGCGCATCGCTGTGTTCGCCACCGGCGAGAAGGCGCGCGAGGCGCTCGAGGCCGGCGCCGACCTCGTCGGCGGTGAGGACCTGGTCAAGCAGGTCCAGGCAGGCCAGATCGACTTCGACGTGGCCCTCGCCACCCCCGATGTGATGGGGCTCGTCGGCCGCATCGGCAAGATCCTCGGTCCCCGGGGACTGATGCCCAACCCCAAGGCGGGGACGGTCACCTTCGACATCGCCAAGGCCGTCCGGGAGGTCCAGGGTGGCCGCATCGAGGTCAGGAACGATCGCCTTGGCAATCTCCATGCGGTCATCGGCAAGGCGTCCTTCGACGACGGCCGGTTGGGGGAGAACTTCGCCGCCCTCATGGACGCCATCATGCGTGCCAAGCCCCCGGCCGCCAAGGGCACTTACCTGAAGTCGTTGACCCTCTGCACGACCCACGGACCGGCCATCAGGGTCGATCCCGCACAGGCATCGAAGCTTCAGGTGGCGTAGCTCGGCCGTGGCCGAACAGCCCATCCGCCTGCTCATCGTCGACGACATCCAGTCGACACGCGACAACCTGCGCAAGCTCCTCAGCTTTGAGGACGACATCGAGGTGGTGGGCACGGCTGGGGACGGCAAGGAGGGGGTGGAGGAGGCCCAGAGGCTCCATCCGGACATCGTCCTCACCGACGTGAACATGCCGCTCATGGATGGCATCCAGCTCACCGAGCAGCTCACCCAGGATCTTCCCGGGAGCCCGGTGATCATCATGTCGGTGCAGGGCGAGCGGGACTACCTGCGCCGGGCCATGCAGGCGGGGGCGCGTGAGTTCCTGATCAAGCCGTTCAGCCACGACGAGCTGGTGGCCGCGATCCGGCGTGTCTACGCCATGGAGGTCAAGAAGGGGACCTTCCTGACCCGGACCGCGGAGGCTCCACCGGCCGCCGCGACCTCCGGCCGTTTCGGCCTGGGCGAGGTCTTCGTCGTCTTCTCGGCCAAGGGCGGTGTCGGCAAGTCCATCATCGCCGCCAACCTCGCCGTGGCTCTCGCTCGGGAGACCGACGCCAGGGTCGCCCTGGTCGACCTGGACCTTCAGTTCGGCGACATCGGGGTGATGCTCAACCTCAACCATTCCCGCAGCATCACCGACGTCGTGGACGCCCAGGACCACCTGGACGCGGAGATCCTCGACGACATCCTCGCGGTCGGGCCGGCGGGGGTTCGCGTGCTCCTGGCGCCCGTCAAGCCCGAGCTGGCCGACCTGGTGACCCCCGACCACGTCCGCACTGTCTTCGCCGAGGTGCGCAAGGTCTGCGACTTCGTGGTCGTCGACGCCTCGAGCCACCTCGGGGAGGCGATCCTGCAAGTCATGGAGATCGCCAGCAAGATCCTGGTGGTCACCGGGCTCACGATCCCGAGTGTCAAGAACGCGCGTCTCACGCTGGGGGTGCTGGAGTCGTTGAACATCGACCCCGAGCGCGTCCTGCTGGTCGTCAACCGTGTCGACGGCTACTCCGACTTCAACAAGGAGGCCACGGAGCAGTACCTGCGGGTGCCGGTGGCCGTCCAGATCCCCCACGACCCGAAGGCGGTCTCCGACGCCTGGAACCAGGGCAAGCCGTTCGTCGAGACCCAGCCCGAGGCCGAGATCAGCCGCGCCATCCGTGAGCTCGTCTTCCGGCTGGTCCCCCAGGAGCAGCCGGCGGTGGTCGGCGGCGACAGGAAGCGCCGCCGAGGGATCTTCGGCCGCTGACCGGTCAGTCCGAGGCCGGCGCCTGGCCGGACCGGTTGCGGCCGATGCTGAGCCGTCTCCGCCGCTTGTGGGGCGCGGCATCGAGCATTGCCGCGCCGGCCCCGGGGTGGCCGCGTCCCGGCACAGCCGAGGAAAGCAGACCGGCCAGTCCGGCGATGCGGAGTGCCGCCTGGCTCTGAGGCTGGGACAGGAGGAAGGGCACCCCGCGGGCGATCGAGGTGGCGACCACGTTCGGGTCGTACGGGATCTCCACGGTCGCCTCGGTCTTGAGGACGTTCTCGACGTAGCTCCGCTCCAGCTCGCCCGCCCCGTCCCGGTGGTTGACGACGAGCACGAAGCGCGCCGGGTCGACCTTGAGCACCCCCATGACCGTCTGGAGCAGCCGAGCGTTCTTCACCCCGGTGGTGCTCAGGTCGGTGACCACCAGGATCTTGTCGGCCATCTCAACGAGGTCCAGGCTGATCTCGCTGAGGTGGGTGGCGGTGTCCACCACGATGCAGTCGTAGGTGCGCCGCAGTTGCTCGATCAGAGCCCTCAGGTGCTGGGTGGTGACGTAGTCCGCCAGCTCGGGGCTGATCGGGGCGGCCAGCACCCGCACCCCACCCGGCCCGTCGACCATCACGTCCTCGACCACGTCGTGATCCGCCACGGCGTTGTTGGCCGCCAGGTCCGCGATGGTGCGCTCGGCGGTGATGTTCAGCAGGATGCCGATGTCGCCGAACTGCAGCGAGCAGTCCAGCAGCGCCACCCGGCAGGTCCGGCCGAGCGACACGGCGAGGTTGGCTGCGATCACCGACTTCCCCACTCCTCCCTTGGCGCCGACCACGGTGAAGAGCTTGCCCCCGCGTGAGGGTGCGGCACCGGCGTCGGCACCGGCGTCGGCACCGGGGTCGGCGGCCGGGGAGGCCGCTGGGGTCCCCTTACGTTGCCCGTACGCGTGCACGCGGCGGATCGCGGATACCAGCTCGTCGCCACTGAAGGGCTTCTGCAGGAATTCACGGGCCCCGGCCAGCATGGCGCGCCGGAAGGCCTCATTCTCGGCCTCCATGGAGAGGAGGATCACCCCCGTGTTGGGCAGGTACTGCACCAGCATCTCGGTGGTCTGGATGCCGTCCATGCCGGGGAGCCCGGCGTCCACCACGGCCACGTCGGGCTGGGTGCGCAGGGCCTCCTGGAGGGCCGTGTCGCCGTCCCCGGCGACAGCACAGACGGTGAGGTCCTCCTCCTGGCCCAGACGCTTGGTGAGGTTCTCGATGATGCGGGTCGATTCGTCGGCGAGGAGGACGCGGATCACGCCGTCCCCCTCAGCCGCGTCCGAGTGAGAAGCGCCGGCGGTGTGCCCCGGGTCGGGCACGGTCCGGCTCCGTGCCCGGGGTGTCGCCTTCCCCCCCCCTGATGTGATCGACGAGCAGGCGGAATTGCTTGCTGAACTCCGCCTTCGGTTCGACGGTGACGATCGGCTGCCCTTCGTCGATGAAGTCGTCCAGCCGTGGCTCGAAGGGGAGGACCGTGAGCACCCGGAAGCGGAGGCTCTCCTCGACCTCGGAGCGCTGGAAGCTCACCTTGGCCCGGGTCTGGTTGAGGACCACGCTGATCTTGTCCCTGTCGACGCCGAGCGACTGGAGCAGCTTCAGGGTCACCTTGGTGTCTTTGATGGCGGCGAAGTTGAAGCTGGTCACGACGACGATCTGATCGGCCATCTCGATCGCCTCCAGGGTGCGCTCTTCGAGGTGAGACGAGGTGTCCACGACGATGAAGTCGTACTCCTTGGCCAGCTCCCGCAGGATGGCACGCAGATTGGCGGTGTTGACCAGGTCGGCGAACTCTGGGCTGGCCGGTGCGAGCAGAGCGCGGACCCCCTCGGGCCCGGTCGCCATGACCTCATCGATGAACTCGGGGTCGACCTGCTCGCCCTGCTGGGCGAGGGCATCAATGCCGGTGGGGTGGCTTTCGGCATGGAGCATCACGGCGACGTCGCCGAACTGGAGGTCGAGGTCGACGATCGCCGCCTTCTCTCCCTCGGCGGCAAGGGCCACGGCGAGGTTGGTGGCGATCAGCGACTTACCCACCCCGCCCTTCCCCGAGAAGACCACTGCCAGCTCGGCGTGGCCACGAGTCCGTCGCCGGGCCGGTCGCGGGCGCAGCGGCTGGATGGGCTCCTGCTCCGGCTCGGCGGCTGGCGGCGCGGCCGCGGGCGCCACGGGGACGCCGGGCCACTCCGGTCCGGACGCGCGGCTGCCGGTGGGGGGGGGCTCGAAGGCGGCGGTGTCCAGCTGGAAGACCGGTACGGAGCTGGGGAAGGCGACTGCCGCCGGGCCCGGCTCGGTCCGCATGGTGGTGCCGGTGGGGCCGGCCCCAGGCAGCCGCTCCGGCCACGCCGTGATGCCGCCGGGGCTGACGGCAGGAGACTGCCCCGCCCGCTCGGGCGCCTCGCTCGCGGGCATCCCTGGAGGAGGCTCTGTGCCCGCCGGGGGCGGGGAGAGGAGGGTGGCGTCCACCTCGGGCCAGGAGGCCGCCGGAGGGGCGCTGAGGGCGGGCGGAGGCGGACTGGTGGCCGCCGCGCCGCGAATGGCCGTGACTAGGGCCACCGGGCTGGCGTCGGAGGGCACGGTGGCGGCGCCGACGTCCTCCAGCCGGGCGATGAACGGCTCGTCCGCCGGATCGACGACGACCATGACCCGCAGGAGGGCAGATCGGGAGGCCAGGTTGGCCGCCAGGCTCACGGTGTCGAGGCCGCCAAAACCGGTGTAGAGGAGGATCAGGTCGGGCCGGAGCGCCTCGAGATCCTCGTCGAGCTCATCGGGATGGCGGATGAAGCCGACCAGGCACACCTGATCGGCGTAGCCGGCGAGCTTGTCCAGCTCGGCCACCGCCTGGGGCGCGTCGCTGGCGATGACCACTCGCACGGCGCCGCCCGAGGGACCGTTCTGCATTGGCGGCATGGTACGTCGAAAGCATGGAATCCGGCCGCCCGGGGCGTCCAGCACGGGGGAAATGAAAAGGGGAGCCGCGGGTGCGGCTCCCCTTTTTCGGCAAGTGCCCTGGTGGATTACGTGCCCAGGGAGCTGCTGATGTTCGAGAAGATGTTGTTGACTTGGTGGCCAACCACGGTCAGGATGACGATGACAACGATGGCGATGAGGACGAGGATCAGGGCGTACTCGACCATTCCCTGGCCCTTCTCCTTCTCTTCGAGCTCGGTCTTACGAACCATGAGCCCACGAAGGCGCTGGTAAAGGTTGCTCAACATATCGGCTGCTTCACCTCCTTATGACACGTAGAGTGGCCGCTGCTAGGGCGGCTCCTGCGAACTATGCTCTGATCCCTCCCTCCTGGGATGCGTGAAGTGCGAAGGGTCGGTAACAACCGATCTCACATCTTCGGGGGCCCCCAAAAACAGTCCTAACCCCGCGTGGGGGCCACTCCGAGGGCCGGCTTCAACGGCTCGGTGAAGGTGCCGGATGAGGTCGCCGGCCGATGCTAAGGTGACCGTCATGGCCTCGTGGAGCATGTCGAGACCGCCCATCGCCATCTCCGGGGCCGGATCGGAACGCGGCACCGCCGTTCTCGCCGACCTGGCCGGGGACCAGCGCTGCACCCAGCCGGGATGCGGGAGGACCACCGGTCTCGCCTGCGAGTACGTGGATCGCCGCGGCCACGACTGCCGGACGTCGTGGTGCCCCGATCATCGTCTGGTCATTGACGGTCGCGTGTACTGCCGGAGGCATGCCGGCGTGGTCAGCGCCCTGCCCGTCGGCTATGTCGGTCACACCGCCCCGATGCCCGACCTCGAGACCCGGGCGCCCTCCTTGGTCAGCTGGGTGGCTCGGGAGGTCGATGCCGACATCCGGCAGCTGCTTCTCGCCGGCCTTCGCGATGACCAGGCCCGGCTCGTCACGGACCCCGTTTACTTTGTCTTCATCGGCTGCGACCGGCGCCGCGCCTGGGAGCGAGCCTGGAAGCTGGTGGACCATTCCGGCGAGAGCCTCCGGATCGCGCTCCTTGTTGAGGAGTGCGCGGACGCGGAGGTCGAGGTCCGCGTCAATGCGGAGAGCGTGGATCGCCTCACCCCACCCTGGATCGTCCAGCGGCTCCACGGCGCCATGCCGCCGCCCGAGGTCGACGCTCAGCGACGCAAGGACTTCAATCGTCGCCTCCTCGGCGTGATCCACCGGGGAATCGAGCGTGAGGGATACCAGAGTTTGGTCTTCGCCGGGGTCCGAGGTGCCGCGGAGGCGGCACTTTCCCGTCCCTGACGGTCAGAAGAGCACCCTCCTCCATTATCCTGGTGGCCGCCAGCACCGCTGCCGGTGCGAAGCGTCCAGAATCATCCCCACAAAGAGAGATGTCCACCCTCCGTCCCGCACAACCCGCGCCTCACCTGGAGCTCCCGCTGTGAGACAGCGCCGCATCCTGGTTGTGGATGACGATCCCCGGTTGCTCCACATCGTCGAGATGTACCTGGGGATCGAGGGCTATGAGGTGAGGACGGCCTCCAATGGCGAGGAGGGTCTTCGGGAGGTGGACGCCCAACGCCCCGATCTGATCATCCTCGACATCATGATGCCGGGGATGGACGGGCTGGAAGCATGCCGGCGGATCCGTGGCGATCCGGCCACCGCCGACATCCCGGTCCTGATGTTCAGTGCGCTCTCCGGCGACGACGATGTCGAGCGTGCCCGGCTCGCGGGGGCCAATCACCTCATCACCAAGCCGTTCAACCTGGTTGGCCTGGGGTCGGTCGTGCGCTCCTTCTTCGGGTCCGACCAGCCCGTTCCCGCCTGACCGTCCCGCCCCCGCCAGATCAGTCAGCCGGCGGAGTACTGGTCCAGCCGGTCCTGGATGTTGCCGGGAATGGCGGGGCTGAGCAGCCTTTGGATCCCCGGCTCCAGATCGACGACGACCTGGGTCAGGACGCCGTGGTCCACGGCGATGGCCGGAGTGGTTCGGATCGCCGAGGAGACATTGGCCGTTGACGGCGGGGCGTCCGCGACCGCCTGGATCACGAGGAGGACCACTCCCAGCTCGAGCACCCCGACCACAAGGCCGGCCGCGAGCCCGGTGACGCGGTCAAACATGACCGTGATGGTCTTCTTGATCAGGTCGGAGTAGAGCGCGGCGAGGATCTCGATCATCAGCACGCCCACCCCGAACACGCCGACGAATGCCCAGGCGTTGCCGGTCAGGTTGGAGTTCCCGAGCGTCCCGGCCAGCGGGTCGCCCACGTAGTACGCGGCCAGGATGCCGCCATAAACCGCGACGCAGGCGATGGCACGGCGGACCAGACCGTGGCGCCAACCGAGGTAGCAGTTGACGCCGACGATCAGGACGAGGATCAGATCGGCGAGGGCCTCATTGAGGCCGTACCCTGGCACGGCACGCGCGAATCTAGCACGGTCGGCCCGTCCCGGACCGGGGGCCAACGACTCTGTGACGTCCATGTGGCTGGGCGGCCATGTCGAGGCTCCAGGGGCGAGGTGGCTGTGTATCGGCTCGCCCCCTGATACCATCGCGCCAGGTCGCCGGAAAGGCCACCCTCGAGGAGCCCGGTCACGAGCATGGATAGGAGCTTCATCGCCCGCCTCAGCGGCGTCGACGTCTCCGGTCGCAAGACCTACGACCTTGTCGACGAACCGACGGGCGATGACTACCGGGCCTTGCTCGTCTGTGCCCGCGCCCAGTGCGACACGGCGGTGCTGAGCCTCGACGCCAACCACGACCTACACCCTGCCGGGCAGGCCATCGTCGACCGCCTGTCCAGCCAGCTGCGCTCCGAGAGCCGGAACGGCGACGTCCGGCTCCTCCGCTACGAGTTCAACCAGGCCTGCATCGACGTGCTGAGTGAGGCGCCGGGGCTCTTCGCCTGGCGCCAGCCGGGGCTCCCCGAGAACCTCTGCCTGCTCCGAGCGGACGGCAGTCCCTGGATCGTCTCGATCGCCGCGGACCGCATCGGCTACGTGGAGTTCACGCCGTTCGAGAAGCTCCTCCTCGGGCGGGTCGCTCCTGGCCTCGCCGCTGTGCTGGCCCACCAGGGCGCCAGGGACGCTGTGCTGGCCGCCTTTGAACGCCGCCTGGAGGACGCTGCCGATGCCCTGGAAGCGGATCTCCTCGTCTACTCGCGGGCGCTTGCCGAGGAGGGCCGCGAGGGCATCGTGGCGGCCGTCCACGACTGGCTGTTGTCAGGCGAGCTGCTGAGGGTCGGGGCTGCGGTCCATGTGGTCGCCCGGCTGGGACTCACCGAGCTCGAGCCTGAGCTCGCCCACCTGGCGGAGATGCTGCGCCGCGACCAGCTGCCGGGGCCCAGCGTCTATCGCTCGAGCCCGGTGCTCCGCGAACGCTGGCGCATCCGCTTCGAGCGTCGCCTTGCCGAGGCGATCGCCGTCTTGGAGACCATCCGCTCGGGTTGACCATCCCGGTCGCCGGGTCTGACCCCGCGCGTCCGGTCCGGGCTCACTTGACGCCGAACTCCTGGAGAACCTGCAGGGCGGCGGGACCGAGAAGGACGATAAAGAGCGTCGGGAAGATGCAGCAGGCCATGGGGAAGAGCATCTTCAGCGGGGCCTTCTGGCCGGTTTCCTCGGCCCGCTGGCGCCGGCGCCGCCGGATCTCCTCTGACTGGATGCGCAGCACGTTGGCGATGCCGACGCCGAGCTGTTCCGACTGGATGATCGCCTGGATGAAGTTGTTCAGCTCATCCACCTTGTTGCGTCTCGCCATGTCGTCGAGCGCCTCGATCCGCGGGCGGCCCAGGCGGATCTCGTTGAGCACTTGGTTGAACTCGGAGGCCAGAGCGTTGCGGTACTTGTCGCATACCCGGCCCAGGGCGGCGTCGAAGCCGAGCCCGGCCTCGACGCTGATGGTGAGGAGGTCGAGTGACGAGGGCAGCGCCAGCAGGATCTCCTTCTGCCGGCCTCGCATGCGGCGGGAGATGGTCGCGTCCGGCAGCAGATAGCCGATGACGATGCCGGCCACGGGGCCGAGGAGGAGCTGGGGCACCGGGAACTGGAGCAGGGCGGCGATGGCGAGCCCGAAGAAGCCGACGAGGATGACGGCGATGATGCGCAGCACCAGGAAGCCGCCCACCGTCAGCCCCCACGGCCTCCCGGCCAGGTTGAGCTTTTCCTGCAGGGCCTGGGTGCGCTGCTGGTTGTTCCGGGCGGCAAGACGCCGTCCCCAACGATCCAGGGTCGGCCGGAGGACCCGATCGAAGAACGGAAGGGTCATCTCCACCTCGGCCAGGCTCTGGACGGCGCGCCCGGACTCGGTGAACTGGGCCAGGCGCGCTTCCAGGAGGTCCGCCTGAGGCGACCGGGCCTGACGGAGCCAGAGCACCACCAGGGCCACCGAGCAGGCTGCGAGAGCGCCGGCGAGGTAGGCGATCATACTTCGATCCTGACGATCTTCTGGATGATCGCCGTCCCCACCAAGATGCTCAGGGCGCCCACGCCCAGCATCACCCAACCGAGGGTCTGCTTGATCATCGGCGCGAAGTACGACGGCTCCACGAAGAAGAGGAACAGCGCGAGCCCGACCGGCAGGAGTGTGATGATCATGCCCGACATCCGGGCCTGCGCCGTGATGGTCCGGATCTCACCGTGAATGCGCACCCGCTCGCGAATCGTGTAGGCGATCGTGTCGAGGATCTCGGCCAGGTTGCCTCCGACCACGCGCTGGATCTGCACTGCGGTGACCATCAGGTCGAAGTCCTCTGACTTGTTGCGCTGCACCATGTGCTGGAGGGCGTCGTCCACGGGGATGCCGAGCGCGATCTCGCGGGTGGCGCGGGCAAACTCCTCGGAGATGGGCGGTGACGCGTTCTTCGCCACCGTGCTCATCGCTTGGGCAAAGGAGAGACCGGCCTTGAGCGCGTTGCTGAGCAGGATGATCGTGTCGCCGAGCTGATTCTCGAAGGCGCGGGTGCGCCGGGTCTGGCGGAAGCGGAGGAAGATGCCGCTCGCGATCCAGATCACGATGGGGCAGGGGATGAAGGCGATGAATGTGCCGAACCGCAGCCAGAAGATGGCGCCGATCACCACCCCCACACCGGCGACGATCAGCATCCATTCGGAGGCCTTGAGTCGCAGTCCGGCTTTCTGGAGGTCCTCGGCGAGCTTGCCCGCGTAGGAGCCCCGGGCGAACAGCGGGTTGATGGCTTCGGTGAAGACGTCGAGAGCATCGCGAAGGGGGTTCCCGCTCTTGATCCGCTCGGGCTGGGGGGGCCGCTGACCGCCCATGTAGGCGCTCAGACGGCGGGCCACCTCGTCGGCCTCAGTCCGGCTCCGGGTCGCGATCAGGGCGACCCAGCAGAGCAGGAAGCAGGCCACCAGGACCGCTGCGAGCAGGGGGAGGAAGTCGGTCATTGCCGGGCCCTACGTCCGTTTGTCCTTCGGCACTCCCGGGATCACGAGCCTGTGAACGCCCCGGCCAGCGACGACGGCGTCACCGGTTGGTCGGAGGCGGACGGTGCCGGGCTGGCACTGACGTTGCTCTCGATCTTGGGGACGAAGGCGCCGCTCGAGTTGGTGGTGCCGTATTCACTGGTCGGGCGGAGCACGTACTTGAGGACGAGCGCGGGGTTGCCACCCGCGACCGACGTGAAATTACCGGTCAGCAGCGCGGTCATCTCTTCAGCCTGCGACCTGCTCATCTCGACCACGAAGTAGCTGGGCGCCGACAGGGTTGGCGCGGCTGTCGTCGTCGCCGTTCCACTCGCAGGGGTGGTGGTCGGCGTGGCGTAACCGACCGCCAGCACCGGGATGTCCTGGAAGAGGTACTGGACCTGGTGACTGGCCGTGGCGGAGGTACCCAGGTCACCGATGATGTCGATCTGGTCGCCGGCAAGGATGTAGTAGCCGACGCTCATCTGATCGACGGTGGTGTCCGGCGTTGCCTCGTGGGCCGGGATGGCCAGGGCCACCTCGTTGTTGGCGATCGGGAGCTGGTCGCCCGGAGTGGTCAGGGTCGAGGCACCGCTCGAGCCGGGGGTGGCCTGCAGCAACGCCTCGGTGATCGGGGTCCCGGCAGAGACCGCGACGGGGAGGGTCTGCCCGACCACCTGGGTGGTGGTCGTGTAGTAGTTGGTCGGAAGGTCGATGTTCAGGTACTCGCGAGTGGTGAGATTGGCGGTCGAGAGCTGGGAACCGGCGGTGATCGCCGTCGCCGCCACAACCACCGGCGTCTCGGGCTGGGCCGGGGGCGTGCTCGACGATCTGGAGACGGCGATGAAGACCACTACGCCCGCGAGCAGGGCGAAGATGATGCCGCCAACGAGAAGGATCCGGTTCTGAGGCTTGTTGGAGGGGATCGCCACTTGCTTTCCTCTGCTGGTCCCCGCGCCGCCATCACCCCGGGCTGGGTGCGGTGCGGGACACGGTTGGTGCGGCTGAGGCCGGTCGACCGAGTGTGCACGAGACCGGCGAACTGGATGTCACTACCCGGTAACAGATGAGTGCGCCTTCTCCACTCCCCCCGAGCGCGCTCACGGGTCGATCCTACCGGTGGTCTGGGCCCGCATCAGCATCTCGAGGACATCGTCCCGATAGGGGGCGATGGTCGCGATCTTACGGTAGATCCGCAGCGCACCGTGGTTGTCCCCGCGCAGCCGGGTGAGACGTGCGATGCGTTCCAGGTATGAAACTGCCAGATCGATGTCCTGGTCATCGATGCAGATGTCGGCCAGGCGCGCCAGGGGGGGCTCGTAGATCGGGTCGGCGCGCGATGCGGCCAGGTAGCAGTTGAGCGCCGCATTGCGCTTGCCGAGGCTCCGGCACCGATCGCCCGCGTCGAGGGCGAGCTCGGCGACGGCCTGACCTCCGAGCTCCTGAGCGGCCTGCTGCAGCACCGCGGCGACATCGTCGCACCGCTTTTTGCGCAGCTTCTCGCCCACGCCGGCGCGGAGCGCGACGAGATCGCGCTCCGGGACGTCATCGACCGCTGGCGCGGGTGCTCCAGCGGTCGATGGTGGCGCCATGTGCAATTCCACAGCGTCTTGCTGCCGCACCGACCAGCCGGCCGCGATCTCGGAGGGGGGGGCACCGGCTGCCGTTGCGGGGCTCGCGGGGAGCCATCCCTCGGCCGCCACCCGCCAGTCCTCGCGCACGTCGTGGTGAGCGGGGCCGGTCGCCGGCACGAAGGCTGCGATGCCGGGGGTGGGCGCCGGGTTGGTGATCGGCGCTTCGCGCCTGACGGCAGGGGGCGTTTCGGGGGCCGGCCACGGAGATGACCATCGGGCCAGGTCGGGCGGCCCGCTCCGGTGAGGTGGTTCAGCGGCGGGAGCCGCGGGCCAGTGACCCACATTCTGGAAACGGGTTCCGTCGGGGGCGGGAGACACCGGAAGGTCGTCGGGCGAGAGGAGCTCGTCGCGGAGCCCCTCGGCGAGCGGATCGCGCACCCCCTTCAGCGTGGGCGTCACCGGCTTTGGCCACGTCGAGGGGTCGGAGAAGGAGGCCCGGCGGCGGGCCGGCACGGGAGCCTCCGTCGGCGTTTCCACCTCGCCGGCGCCGAACGCACCGGAGGGCGCCGCCGTTTCCGCCACCGTCCCCCGTTCCTGTTGCGGCGCCCGGCTCGTCAGCAGGTCGTCCGGGTCGCCGATATGAAAGCTGAACTGAGGCGGTGACGATCGGGAGCCGTCCTCCTCCGCGCCGCTGGTTCCGTCCTCCTCCGGCGGGGGGGAGGTGGCGTCGGGAGGCGGGTAGAGCGACTCGGGAAGGGAGCGGGAAAACTCCGCGAGCGGATACGGCGACTCGGGAAGGGGGTACGGTGATTCCGGTTGCGGATAGCTGAACTCCGGCGCGACGTACATGGACTCCGGGTGGGCGTACGCCGATTCGGAATCTGGATAGGTGGAGTCCCGGAGCGGCTGGTTGGGTTCGGCAAGGGGGTACATGGGCGGGAAACGGTGCGGTCCGCCGCCGTTGGACGCGGGAGCCGAGGAGCCGACCTCGGCCAGCCGCATCTCGGCAAACCCGCTGGCCAGGTCGGCGCCGTCCATCGCCTCGCCCTCCTCCGGGGGAGGAGCCTGCCCCGCCGCCTCGTTCCGATCGGAGCTGCTCAGTGCGTCGAGGGAGAGGAGGTATTCGTACACGTGGCGGCGCAGCCGCTTGCTGAGCGCCGGGGCGATGTCGACGGCGCCCATGTCGGCGGCCAGCTGGGTCGCGGCGTCCACGATGGAGAGCAGTCCTGCCTCATCGAGCCGGCCAAGACGTATGGCCTCGGCCAGTCGCTGCTCCAGCAGGTCGGCCAGGCCGGGGACGTGCGGAGCCACCGTGGCGACGCCGTCCTGCCAGCCGCGCCGGATCATCCCCAGGGTGTCGTAGCTCATGTCAGCCGCTCCGGGGCACCGATCGCCTCCTCATGGAGGTCGTCCTCGTTGAGGATCTGGCGGACCTTGCGCACGCCGTAGTAGACGATCACCCCTGCGATCAGCAGCACCAGACCGGCGAAGCCGATCGTCTGAAGGTAACCGGCGGCCGTCCCGGCACCGGGGAGGATCTCGATGACCCTGTCGGCTTCGGCGTTCGCCGCCCGCTTCAGGGTCCAGTCGTCGGGCAGGGCGTTGTAGTCACCCTTGGTCCGCACCAGCACGTCGCCGCTCTGGTCGTGGCTCAGCCAGACGATGCGGTGAACGATGGTGAGCTTGGTGTCGTTGGGGTTGGGGAACACCATGATGTCCCCGACCTGGAGCTGGCCCGCCGGCAGGTTCTCAGTCACGACCAGCGAACCGATCGGGATGATCGGCTGCATGCTCCCGGTGACCACCTCCTCCAGGTGGTGCCCGGTGACGACGAGCCCGACCACGATCGCGCAGAAGATCGCCACCAGCCCCAGGGCCGCGGCGATCAGGAGGTTGACGACGTGGCCGCCGGCGGCCCGCCAGACCGGGAGGCGCTCCTCCATCGGGAGCGCCGGGAGGGTGGCCGGAACGCTGACCGGGAGAGGGGCCGCCACGGTGGTGACCGCGACGGGAATGTCCGGCACCGTGGTGGCGGCCGCGGGCGAGGCATTCACCTCGGTCAGGGTCGGGGACGACCGCCCGGCGAGGATGACGCTGGCAGGGTTCGGGTGCGCGACGGCCGGCACCTCGGCGAGGGGGGCGGGGATGGACGGTGCCATGGCGGCGAGCAGCCAGGCGGGCGGCGACGTGAGCGCGGCCGGGGCCACCGGGATCGCCGGTACCGCCACCCGCAGCATCCGGGAGATGCGGGTGGCGTCGAGTGGAGAGGCACGCCGGCAGGCCACCTGGAGGCGGCGAGTCCGGACCGGCAGGGCGACGTTGGGGACGGTCGAGGCGATATCCAGCCGGGCCAGGAAGGCCCGCCGGCGCGGAGCGGCGGGGAGGGCCGGGACCGAGCTCTCGACGGCCACGGGGGTTGTGGGAGGGGGGAGGGGCACCGAGGTCGCAGGTGCGGCCGGTGGCGGCGCCGGCACCAGCGGCTCGGGCATCCGGAGGATCGTCGCCTGTCGGAGATGACGGCGTTCTGGCCGGGGGGCGCGCTGGGCAGGCCGGACACCGCCCAGGTCGAGGCTGTCGGTGGCGGACTCGAGATCCGCCACGACGTCCCTGACCAGGTCGTGCAGCTCCTCGGGGAGCGTCACCCTCACGTTGCCCACTAGCGAATTCCCCTGCTGCTTCCGCGCACCATCAAAGGCGGTTTGAGCCGCCCGGCCAATTGTCGGCCCGCCTGGGCGACGCCTCGTGCAACGGGGCGCAACGAATCGGTTGCGGGACGTGGGCAGCGCCGGATATGCGACGACCGCCGGCTCGGTGGTGGCCGAGGCCGGCGGTCGTGACCCTGAGGGCGAGGGAGAACGGCGGGTGGCCGCCGCCTCCGGACGGTTGAGGGAGATCCTTACGCCTGCGTCTGGGTCCAGGTGAAGTCAGCGGTGCAGGTGGAATCCTGGTCGGTGCTCGTGCTGCCGGGCAGCGCCAGGTTGAAGGTGAAGGTGTTGGTGTCGTTCTGGTTCCAGGTGGTAGAGGGGGAGCCCGTCGCCTTGAAGAGGTTCGGCGTGGTGCCCAAGTTGGTCAGCGCGCCGTTGTACACAGAGGCCCCTGTCGAGTCGGTGATGGTGAGCGTCAGGTCACCGCAGAGGGTGCTGCCGGCACCGCTCGTGACCGCCGACCCGAGGCTGAGGGCAAAGGTGGACGGCAGGGCTCCGGTGTTGGTGATCTGCACCGTGCCCACCGATGCTGAGAATCCCGGAGCGGCGCCGGTGACGGCAAAGATCGCGCCGCAGTTTCCAGAGGAGACCTGCTCAGTGCAGGTGACCGGTGTCTGGCCGTTGGGGTAGCTGATTGTGGCCACGTTCTGCATGTGTACGCCGCCAGTGGCGAAGCTGCTTCCGTCGTTCGCGGTCACCGCCTGCCATGCCGCCAACCCACCCCATCCGATCATGGCGGTGCCGGCGACAACCAGGACAAAGACCATCCCGGCCCGCAGCTTCCTGCGGTCGGACGTCTTCCGCTCGATGGACATGGGGAACCTCCAAGACTGCTGTGGTGGGCGTCACCGCCTCCGGTCTGACGGAGGAGAGGCGGCAGCGGCGCTGTTGGGGAAGGGCGGCGCCGCGCTCGCCCTGGTTGCCTGGGTGGGGGAGAAAGGGACCGGGAAGGCGCTCTTCCCGGCCCCCCTCAGATCATGGCTGGGGGTTAGGTGCTGGCCTGGGTGAAGTTGATGGTGAAGCTGCAGCTCGCGCCCAGGACGGCGTCGTCGGTGGCGTAACCGTTGATGGGGGTGATCAGGAACGTGAAGGTGTCGGCGTTGCCGTTCGCCCAGGTGCTGGCGCCGCCACTGGTCTTCAGTGCGGTGGGGCTCATGGCCGCGGTGAGCGCCGTCGCCGGGTAGACGTTGACGGGCGATGTCTCGCTGTCGGTGACCGTCAGGGCGAGATCCTTGCAGAGCTCGCTGCTGCCGGGCGCGGGCATCGACATCAAGAACGTGCTGCCCAGCGAGCCGGTGTCGGTGATGGTCACCGTCTGGCTGATCGAGGTGAAGTCCGACGTCAGGGCCGCGTTGGTGACGATGATGGAGCACGCACCTGGGGTGGTGGACGAGAGGGTCGAGTTGCAGGCGGTTTGCGAACCCACTGCGTTGGTGTGCGAGATGGTCCCCACCGTGAAGGCGTTACCGGCGTTCTGCGTGTAGGCCTGCCATGCGGCCAAGCCGCCCCACCCGACCAGGGCCGTGCCCGCCACGGCCGCGCCCAGGACCAGGGCTAGCCGGACGGATCGCCTGCTCTTGTGCTGTTCCATGATCTTCAGTTCCCTATTTGTGCCTTCTGGTCTTTCGGTGCAGCTAGTTCAAATGCACTAGACGCTACTGGTGCAGCCTAGGGGGGTCGATCTCACGAAGCCTCGTCCGATACCGCCACAGCCGGGTAACGGTGTTCGGTGGAAGTGGTGAACTGATCGCTCCGTATGCCGCGTTATCGTCCACGGGCAAAGGGAAGGCCGGGGCAGGAGATCCTGCCCCGGCCTTCCGGATCAAGGCGTGGGTTAGGCGGCCGTCTGGGTGAAGAGAATGCTGAAGGTGCAGCTCTGTCCGGCGTCCGCGTAGTTGTTTCCGAAGCTGGTCAGGGCGGCCACGGTGAAGGTGAAGGTGTTGCCCGTCGCGCCGGTGCCCGTGCCGGCCGTGCCGTTGGGCGACCAGGTCGCGCTCGGAGTGCTCGCATTGTTGTCGATCGTGGTCGGCCCCATCGTGCTGGTCAGCGCGGTTGCGGCGTAGGGGGTTCCCGGGGCCCCGGCGTCGGGGTCGGAGACCGCGAGGGTGAGGTCCGCGCAGATGGTTCCGCCAGAGCTGACCGGGGCTGACGGCATGCTCATCTGAAAGGTGCTTGAGAGGGTGCCCGTGTTGTCGATCTTGACGACGCCTGTGGCGGGAAGCTTCCCGTTCACGGCGTCAGCTCCGTTGACCGTGATCAGGACGGAGCACCAGCCGGGGCCGGTGCCAACCGGGGCCACTCCGATGACCGACGCGCAGTTGGAGCTGACGTAGTTGTTGTGCGCGAGAGTGCCGGCCGCGACGCTGTTGCCGGCGTTCTCGGTGTAGGCACTCCATGCCGCCAACCCGCCCCAGCCGACCAGGGCGGTGCCGGCCACGGCGGCGCCCAGCACCAGGGCCACTCGAAGCGATCGTCTGCTCTTCCGTTCCATGATCTTCATTCCTTCAAAGTCTCTGACCGCTCTAGCCAGATAGGTCAAATGCACTAGACGGCAATGGGCAGGCTAGGGGGAGTGATCTGACGAAGCCCCCGCCGAAGCGGCGACGGGCGGGTAACGGGGTTCGTGTGAAGTCGTGAACGCGAGCGATGCGTCTGATCCGCTCCGGTCCTCCAGCACACCGTCGCGGCGCCTCTTCTCAGTCGTGATAAGGCTCTTCCGGGCCGCCCGCCGTCACACCGGGAGGGTGGGGTCGTGTGACGATGACGTTGTTGTCTCTTGAGCGTCCCAGGCTGGCTGAAAGCGTCTTTCATTCCCATCCCTTCGGGCGACCATAGCCGCCGTTGCTCCGGGGGGGATGCCCGGGGGTCGGCGTGATTCAAGAGGTCGCCACCGGATGCTTGCCAAGGGACCGCGCTGCCGCCTGGAAACGGGAGGTCGGGACCAGAGAGCCTCGGGGCGGCAGATCGTCCTGGCCATGATCACCGATGCTGACGGTCGCCTCGCCTTCGCCAACGGCGACCTGCTCGCCCTCGGAGGGTGGCGCTGGAGCGACCTGAGCGGCCGTCTCTGGCACGAGGTGCTGATCGCTCCCGAGCACCGGCGCCGCGTGGTCCGAGCCTTCGATCGAGCCGTGACCGGTAAGGACGATACCGCCACCGTCGAGGCGCCGCTCCGAACCAGCGATGGGCGGGTGCGGATCGTGGCTTGGTCGGCCACACCGAGCCTCGGCGAGGACGGCCGGCCGTCCTCCGTCACCTCCGTGGGGGTCGACGTGACCCGGTGGACCGAGGAACGCGACCACCTGGCCGCCGAGAGGGACTTCGACGCCTCGCACGATCGCCTCACCGGACTTCCCAACGCCTCCACCTTCCGCTGGCGGCTCGGCAGCGAGTTGAGCGCCGGGCGTCGCTCGGGACGCTCGACCGGCGTCCTCCTGGTGGCGCTCGACCGGCTGCGCACTGTGGTCGAGACCCTCGGCCAGGATGCGGGGGACCAGCTGGTCGCCGAGATGGCGGAACGAGTCTCGGACTGCGTCGGAGCCGCCGCGGGGCGCACACCGTCGCTCCCGCTGCCTGCCGGCGCGTCCGAACCGATGAGCGCGTGGTTGGTCGCGCGCTGGTCGGACGACGAGTTCGCCGTCCTCCTTCCCGGCCTGGTCTTCCCCGAGGAGGCCGTCCACATGGCGCGCTCCATCGTGGCGGCCGTCGCGGCCCCCTGCACCGGCCTCGCCGCCGACCTCCGGCTGAGCGCCGCGATCGGGATCGCTCTGGCACCGTCCGATGGCGACCATCCCGCCACGTTGATGCGGTACGCCGCCATCGCGCAGCACGCCGGGCGCACCTCGACCGAGCACATGGCCCGCTTTGAGCTCGCCCTCTCACAGGAGGCCGAGGGCCGGCTCCTCATCGAGCAGCAGCTCCCCCTCGCCCTGGAGCGGGGGGAGCTCAGCGTCGCCTACCAGCCGGAGGTCGATGCCGTCTCTCACCGCATCGTTGGTCTCGAGGCGCTCGCCCGCTGGCATCACCCGGTGCTCGGGGAGGTTCCCCCCATCCGGTTCATCCCCATCGCCGAGGAGATCGGAGTCATCACGGAGATCGGTCGGTTCGTCCTGCGGAGCGCGGTCCGGCATGCGGCTCAGTGGCGGTCGGACGGGCGGGGAGACGTTCGGGTTGCGGTCAACGTCTCGGCCTACCAGCTGACTGACCGCAGCCTCGTCGCGGCCGTGCTCGAGTGCCTGGAAGAGAGCGGGCTCCCGGCCCATCTGCTCGAGCTGGAGGTCACCGATTCGGCGGCCATGGTCGATCCCCATGCGGCCGCCGATGTGCTCGGTGAGCTCTCGCGCCGGGGCGTGACCATCTCGCTGGACGACTTCGGGACTGGCTACTCCAACATCGGCAAGCTCCACCACCTGGCGGTCAGCACGATCAAGATCGACCGCAGCCTCCTCCTCGAGGACGAGGCGAATCCCGCCCCGGACCCCGGGGCCCTGATCCACGCCGTGGTGACCCTGGGCCGCAACCTCGGTCTGCGGGTGATCGCCGAGGGCGTCGAGACGGAGGAACAGCTCAGCCGCCTGCAGCCCCAGGGCCTGGACGCCTACCAGGGCTTCCTCTTCTCACCCCCGGTGCCGGCCGACGAGATCCTTCGACTTCTGCGCGAGGGCCGGCCGCTCGGGGCCGGCACCGGTATCCGGATCGCCTGACACGGCTCAACCGGCGCGCTCGTTGGCCGTCTGGGCCGCGGCGATGGGGAGGATCTGGTCGAGCTGGAGACCACCGAGCCGTCCCTCCGCCACCAGACTGTTGATCAGGTTGTCGACCCGCCACACCACGATGATCTGGAGGGCTCCGACGCCCTCCACGGTTCCCGGGGTGGTGGTGGCGTGCCCACCCTCGCCCAGTGGGCCGGTGGAGACGGGCTTCGCACCGGCGCGGGCATCCAGGGCGGTGTCGAGGTGGAGCATGGCGGCCGCCGCTCCGGTCGTTGTCGCGAAGGAGGCGACCGCCACCGTGAGCGTGATCGCGCCGTTGCTGGTGCTGAACGACACGTTGCGGTAGTACTCGACGGCCACCGCTCGCACCAGCCCGTCCCTCCGCACCGCGGTTGAGCTGGCCTCGTCCAGCCAGCCCGGTCCCACCTGTTTCACCGCCTGGTAGACGATGAAGTCCGGGGTGGGGAGCTGGCTGAGGGTGATCAGGTAGCTGCTCGGATCCCCGGCCAGGGTCGTCGTGCCGCCGGTCCCCCCGCAGCCGCCGGTCAGGGCCACCAGCGCCAGCGCCCCGAGCGCTCGCGCCGTGCCCCTTGGCGCCCTCATTCCTCGCGAACGGCGCTCACAATGTCGGCGGCGGCTGCGCGGCGAGCGGGCAGCACTCCAGCGAGGAGCACTGCCACGACCACGCCTCCCAGCAGGGCCAGCGCTGTGGTGATCGGGAAGACGAACCCAGGAACGAAGCCGGGGCTGGTGCCGGCCGCGAGCAGGGGCACGGCGAGCAGGCAACCCACCCCGATGCCGAGCACGGCCGCGACTCCTCCGAGCAGGCCGGCCTGCGCCAGTACCAGGCGCCGGGCCTGACCCTGGCTGAGCCCCACGGCCCGGAGCAGTCCCAGCTCACGGCGGCCCTGGCGGACGTTCACCACCAGCGTATTGATGACTGCCAGCACGGCGATCGCCACCGCCAGCCAGGCGACGGCCGCGAGGATGCCGACGGTGTCGCTCAGGGCCTGTTCGGTGGCCGACTCGATCGTGCTGACCGAGGTCGCCGAGAGGCCGTACCGGCCCGCCACTGCGGCCGCGGCCGGTCCGCGTCCCGCGGTCAGCACCTCCAGATCGTCGAACCCCGACGCCTGGCTTCCGAAGTACCGCACCGCCTGTCCGGAGTCGACGAGCAGCGACTCCCGGCCGTCGGCGGCCGGGAAGGAGTGCTCCACGATGCCGGCGATGGTGAAATCGGTCGTCCCGCTGCCCGTCGCCACCGGGAGCACGGTGCCCACCTGCCAGTCATCCGCCTCCGCCAGGCTGAGCGGCGCCAGCAGGGCGGAGCCGCCGGCGAGTGCCGCGAAGGCTCGACTGCGACTGCCGGCCACCAGCTCCAAGCCGCCGTCGCGAGCGTAGGTTGCGCTGTCGAAGGCGGTCATCCCGATCACATCGCCGTCGACGACGGCGGGGAAGAAGCGGAGGCTGGTGAGCTGTACCCCCGCCTCCTCCCCGATCTGGGCGGCGATGCGGCTCGGCTGGGTCACCGGGCTGTGGATCAGGGTGTCACCGATGAAGAGGTGGCTGATCCAGGCGTCGCCGGAGGCGAGGCTTCCCGTTACCAGGACCCCTGCGGCCATCGCCGCCGCGATGGCGGTAACCAATCCGGAGAGTGTCAGGGCGGTGCGGTTGCGGCGGCGTCTCAGGCTCGCCGCCGCAACCTCTGTCTCCGGCCAGATCATCCGCAGCATCCGCGTCAGGAGATGCGCCAGGGACGGGGCCAGGAGCGGGAGGCTGAGCACCACCGCGAGGAGCAGGGCCACCGCACCCACCGGCGCCAGGGCTCCGCCGGCCAGATCCGACACCAGCGCCACGGCGGCGAGCGGCGGCACCGCGCCGATCACGGCGCCATGGATCCGCTCGCTCCGACCGGCGCTCTCGGGGCTCAGGGCTTCGAGAATCGGCACGCGCGCGGCGGTTGCGGCGGGGACGGCGGAGGCGACCAGGGCCGAGAGGACCCCGGCGAGCACGGCGAGCACCACCGCCAGGGGATCGATCTGAAGCCCGACCGCGGGCGCGGTCGAGGCGGCTCCGAAGGCGGCCTGGAGGGCAGCTCCGAGCCCCACGCCGACGACGATCCCGGCCGCCGCTCCCAAGAGGGCGAGGACCGTGGCCTCGGCGGCGAGGAGACGGAACACCTGGGCGGCCGAGGCGCCCGCCGCCCGCAGCAGGCCGATCTCGCGCCGCCGCTCCATGGCGGCGAGGCTCACCGTGTTGGCGCACACCCCGGCTCCGATGACCACGCTGAGGACGCTGACGAGGACCAGCAGGGAGGAGAGCTGGGAGGCTGGATCGCTCGAGTGGCTGGCCGGGTCGAAGGTGGTCACCGCCCCGCCGAGCCGCTGATGGACCTCCGCCGCGGCCTCCGCTGAGCTGGTCCCCGGAGCGAGGCGGAGAGCTGCGAGCGAGGCGTGGAGGCCGAGGTCGAAGGAGGAGAGCAGCTCCGGGGCCGGGACGAAGATGACGTCCTGGGTGAAGCTGGCGCCCACTCCGCTCGCGTCGGTGAGACCGACCACCTTGAAGGAGTGGGGGCCGGTCGACGTGGTCAGCAGGACGCTGCCGCCGATGCCGAGACTGCCCCCCGGAGGGGCCAGGGTCGGAAGCAGCGCCGTATCGATGGCGACCTGGTCGTGAGCCGAGGAGGTCGGAAGGTGCCCGGCGCTCACGCTGATGCTGCGGAGTGCGGCTCCTCCACTCTGCACCCCGACCAGGGTCACGGTCGAGGTCGGTGCGCCCAGCTCCGGGGCCTGGGCCGTGACCCGCTTCTGGTACAGGGGGACCATTCCCCGGACCCCGGAGAGGCTTCGGAGGGATGCCAGCTGCGTGGTGGTGAGGCCGACCTCGGAGTTGGTGCGGACGTCCAGTCCCGATTGCCCGGCACGGAGCTGCGCCGACGCGTCAGCCTGGGCACCGACCCCGGCGACTTCCATCTGGACGCCCAGTATCGCCGCCACCCCCAGCCCCACGGCGGTGACGGTGAGCGCCGCTCGTGCCGGCCGGGAGGCGAGGTTGCGCCGGAGCACCGGTCGGAGACCTGGCTCGAGCCCTGCGGTGACCAGCCAGGTCGCCCCGCCCACGATCCGTCGCGTGATGGAGTTGACCAACCCGGTCAGGCCCCGCGAGATCGGGTCAGAGGTCATGCCGCTCGAGCCGGCGGACGAGTGCCCGGAAGCCGGCGGAGTCGCCGTCCGCGCCGCCGTCCTCCACCCGCAGGTCGTCCACAACCCTGCCATCGGCCAGGACGAGCACCCGGTCCGCGTACGCGGCCACCCGCGCGTTGTGGGTGACCAGGACGGTGGTCTGGGACCGTTCGCGGCAGAGGCGGCTGAGCATCTCCATCACCTCGTGGCCGCTCTGGCGGTCGAGATTGCCGGTGGGCTCGTCGGCCAAGAGCAGAGCGGGTGCCGCAGCCAGAGCCCGGGCCAGGGCCACCCTCTGCTGCTCGCCTCCCGAGATCTCGTCGGGGCCGTGGCCCTGGAGACCGTGAAGGGAGAGCTGGTCCATGAGCACGCGGACACGTTCAGACACCGTCTTGCTGTCCAGGCGGGCAGCGTGCCTGCCGCCACGCAGCCGGAGTGGCAGGGCCACGTTCTCGGCGGCGGTGAGGCTGGGGATCAGGTTGAAGAACTGGAAGACAAAGCCGATGTGGTCGCGGCGGAATGCCGAGCGCTCGGCGTCTCCCATCGCGTAGAGGTCGCGGCCGTCGACCAGGACGCGGCCCGAATCCGGTGGCTCGAGCCCGCCCATGATGTGGAGCAGGGTGCTCTTGCCGGCGCCGCTCTGCCCCATGATGGCCACGAACTCACCGGAGCGGACGGTGAGGGAAACCCGGTCCAGGATGGTGCGGGGCGGCCGGCTGATCTGGTAGCTCCGGCACACCCCATCCACGGTGACCACCGCGGGGACGTCAGGAGAAGGTTCGGTCGCAGGCTTCTCGGTCACCGTGCGGGCCTCCCTGTATCTGGCGGTATTGTCCGCAACTCTAGTTGAAGAGGAAGGCTTCCAGGGCCGACTCGATGGTATTGGAGATGAGCCCCTGCCCGCGGTACTCGTAGGCGGGCAGCGGGAGGCTCGTCGTGACCGAGGGTGTCGCCGTGGGGCTGGGGGTCGGCGACGGCGTCGGGGTCGGGGTGGGCGTGGGTGTCGGTGTCGGTGTGGCGACCGGTTGAGCCGTCGCTCGCGGGGCGGTGGCCGGCGCGGCGGTGGCCGGCGGGGCCGCGGCCGGCGGGGCGGTGGCCGGAGGGGCAGTGGCCGGAGGGGCGGTGGCCGCCGATGGGATGTTGGCAAACTCCTCGGCGAACATCCACACGCCCGAGGCGGGAGACGCCGCGCCCGGGGGAGTCCATGACTGGCTGGTGGCGCTGCCGATCCCCAGGCTGGTGACGTTGGTGGCGAGGATGTTCTTCTTATGCTCGGGGCTCTGCATGAACTGTGTATTGATCCAGTTCGCCGCAGCGTCCGCCGACCCCTCGTTGTCCACCCACCCGACGTTCTCGCCTGCCCCACGAGCGGGGTTAACACCGAAGGCGCTCATCATCGAGAAGACCTCCTGGCCGCAGGGGGGGATCTGCTGGGAGAAGTAGTCGCGGTTGATCATGTCCTGGGCTCTGCCGTCGATGGTGCCGGCACCGGCGCAACCGCTGTAAGGGGCGGCCTCGGCGATCGCGGCCAGAGTCCCGTTTTCCGTCAGCGCTGCCACGCCGTTGCTGGCGCGGTCCTGGTTGGTGTAGGCGAAGAGGTCGGCGTCGGCAGTGCCGTCGGCGGCGGCCGGCTGTCCTTGGAGATGGCTCCCGGCGAAGAGGGCGATGCCGAGCATCGCGCCGGCGATGATCACGAGGCCGGGAACCCGGCGCCGCCGGGCAGACGGGTTGCACGCTCCGTCGCGGCCGGCCTGGACGGCCGCAGCCGTTCGGCACAGCGTCTCCCACTTCGCCTGGGGGGCGGACGCGCGCGCGCTGCTCTCGCTCACGGGGGGATCACACCGCACCGGAGGCAGGCCACGCGTGCCTGTCACGCCTCCGTTGCGAGCCCGTTGCAGAGCGACCGAGTCCCGGTACGGGGGCGGGGGGACGATGCAGCGAGCGATGCAGGCTGCCGCCTCTTGACACGATCGTTGCATTCTGCGGATTCGAGGCCGCAGGTTGGGGTGTAGCCTGGGTGAGACCGGCAGGCAGAGCAAGCCTGGCCGACGAGACACCGTAGACAGGTAGGCTGGGACAGAGGATGTCGCTTCTCGACCGCGTCCAGAGGAAGGCTGAGGACGCGTCGCCGTCGGGTGGGGCGGCCGCACCGCCCCCGCCCCCGCCGACGTTTGCGCTGCCGTCCACCGGCACCCCTGCCGCCGAGTCTCCCGCACCGACGCCGGGCTGGTCGGTGCGCACCCCGCCGGTCAACTCGGCCGCCCTGGTCGCTCCGCCCCGGCGGGCGCTGGAACCGGCGCAATTCGGGCGCTCAGCGCCCGCTCAGACCCCGCCGCCTCCGCTGCGGCTGCGGCCTGCCGACACCCCCGGGCTGGGCGATGGCAACCGGCCCATGTCCCTGCTCAGCCGCACCGGTGACGCCGCCGGTTCGGGCGACGGCGCCCGAACCTCCTCGCTGCTGAACCGCACCGGTGAGGCGGGGGGCACGGGTGATGGCAGCCGTCCCAACTCCCTGCTCAGCCGTACCGGGATCCCCCGTCCCGGTCAGGCCCGGGGAACTGTCGGCGCCATGTACGCTCAGCTCCGGTCCCGCGTCCACCAGCGCCTCGTCGAGGAGCTTGCCGGCAACACGGACTCGGCGCCCGGGGATGTCATCCGCCAGCGCATCGCCGAGTTGGTCGGTGAGATCGTCACCGAGCAGGGCATGACCATGAGCCGTCAGGACCGCCTCCGGGTGGTCGAGACGCTCATCCATGACGTTCTCGGACTCGGACCGCTCGAGGACCTGCTGGCGAACCCCGACATCGCCGAGATCATGGTCAACGGACCCAACCAGATCTACATCGAGGAGAAGGGCAAGCTGCTGAGGAGCCCGGTCACCTTCGAGAGCACCGAGCAACTCATGCAGGTCATCGATCGCATCGTCTCCTCCATCGGCCGGCGCGTGGATGAGTCGTCGCCGATGGTCGACGCCCGGCTCAAGGACGGCTCGCGCGTGAATGTCATCATCCCCCCACTTGCCCTTCGCGGACCGACGGTGACGATCCGGAAGTTCACGAAGGAGGCCTTCACCATCGACGACCTGATCCGCTTCGGTACCCTCACCGAGGGGATGGCGAGGTTCATCAGGGCCTGCGTCGTCGGCCGCCTGAACATCGTCGTCTCCGGGGGTACCGGGTCGGGCAAGACCTCGACGCTGAACGTGCTGTCGAGCTTCATCCCCGCGGATGAGCGGATCGTCACCATCGAGGACGCGGCCGAGCTCCAACTCGGGCAGGAGCACGTGGTCACCCTGGAGGCGAGGCCGGCCAACGTCGAGGGCAGGGGTGAGGTCTCCATCCGGGAGCTGGTCATCAACACCCTCCGGATGAGGCCGGACCGCATCATCATCGGTGAGTGCCGCGGCGGTGAGGCACTGGACATGCTCCAGGCCATGAACACCGGGCACGATGGCTCGCTCACCACGCTCCACGCCAACAACCCGAGGGATGCGACGAGTCGTCTGGAGACCATGGTGCTGATGTCTGGCGTTGAGCTGCCGTCGCGCGCGATCCGTGAGCAGATCGCGTCGGCGGTGAACATCATCGTGCATCAGTCGCGTCTCCGCGACGGCACCCGGAGGATCGTCAGCATCGCCGAGGTTCTGGGAACCGGCCCCGAGGGCGTCCTGATGCAGGAGATCTTCGCTTTCACGCAGACAGGCGTCGATCCCGACACCGGCAAGGTGCTCGGCGAGCTGGCTCCCACCGGCGTGGTACCTCAGGTTCTCGAACGTCTGACCGCGGAGGGTCAGGGCCTCTCGGAGGAGATGTTCGCCGCCGCGTGACTTTTCACCCCACCCGTGGTACGGAACCGGGTGTGAAGGATATGCCGAGCGGGTGACGGGCTCCTAACCGATCGGTTTCGGTCAGGGTGCCACCTCCCCACCTCGATTCGCCCTCCATACACTCGTGGCGAAATGTCCTCGTCTCCGACGGTGGGCGGCGCCCGCTCTCCCCATGCCCGGAGCGGCCCAGCCGTCCCGTCTGTCCGGGTGCTCGTGTGCGCAGCCGAGGGAGCCGTGATCACGGGCGCTCTGAGAGGCCCGGGCGCCCCTCCCGGGATCGAGATCCTCGCGGTGCCGGATCTGGCTTCGTTGCCAGATGACCTCGGCACCGGTTGGGACGCCGCGGTGGTTGAGGACGGCCGGCCCGGTTGGTCGGCGGCGGCGCTGCTCGACCACATCCACGGCCGCCACGTGAGCATCCCGGTGGTGGTCGTTTGCGCCCCCTCGCACGAGGCAGCCGGAATCGCGCTCGTGGAACGCGGGGCGGCCGACTACCTCGCCTCGGATCGGTTGGCACGCCTTCCCGTGGCCGTACGTGCTGCGGTCGAAAGGGAGGCGCTCGGCCGCAAGCTGATGCGCATCGAGGCCACCGCACCGGGTGCCGACCAGATGCTGCAGGCAGCCTTCCAACAGGACGTCGCCGAGCGCCGGCGAGCACAGTTCCTGAAGGACTGTCAATTGCGGTTCATCCGCGCTCTCGGTTCGTCCGACGAGGACACCGCGCTCCTCGGAGCGCTGGAGCAGATAGGGGTGAGCGTCGATGGCACCGAGGTCAGGTTCTGGAAGTCTGACGTCCGGGGGGGGGTGCGACTCCGCGCTGCCTGGAGTCGTGCAGGCAACGACGCGATGACACAGCCCTCAACGCCGGCTGACCCACCCGCCGTGGTGACGAAGGTGATCAGCAGCCGGGAATTGTCCTTCTCGGGGGCGAGCTCCGCCCACCCGGAGGGGGACTCCTTGGGTGTTCCGGTGCTGAAGGGCGACCAGGCTCTCGGCGCCATCGAGATCAGCGCGCCGGACTTCGCCGGTTTCGATGACGCCCACGCCGCCCACCTCACAGCACTTGGCAACTACCTCGGCATCGATTGCGCGCAGCGGCGGAGCGCCGCAGATTTTGCACGCAGCCTGGAGGAGCTGAAACACGTCAGTGGGGAGCGTCTTCGGCTGATGCGCCTCCTTGTCGAGGCGCATGAGGACGAGCGCCGGACCATCGCCGCCGACATCCACGACGACTCCCTGCAGATCCTCGCCGCCGTCGGGCTTCGGTTGCAGACACTCCGGCGTCGGGTCAACGACGAGGCGGCCCGGAGCACCCTCGACGCCATGGATCAGATGGTGGGGACTGCGGTTTCGCGCCTTCGGGGTCTGATGTTCAACCTGCGCCCCACCGGGCTTGATCACGGTGACCTGCTCGGCACGATTCGTGACCGTCTGATCCAGGTGCAGCAGGATGAGGGCATCGAGTGGAGCCTCGCCGGTTCGGAGCCGGGAGCACTGACCACCGCGGCGAGAGTGACACTCTATCGAGTCGCCCAAGAGGCCATTGCCAACGTGGTCAAACACGCCTCGGCGAGTCATGTCAGCGTCTCTGTGCAGGAACGGGACGATGGCTGTCAGATGCGGATCACCGACGATGGCGCCGGGCTCGGAGCCGCGGCCGAGAGCCTACCCGGCCATCTCGGCCTGGCCAGCATGCGCGAGCGGGCCGAAGTCGCCGGAGGCTGGCTGCGGGTCGAGGCGGGGGTTCTCCGCGGCACCGTGGTGACCGCCTGGATACCGCTGCAGGGTGGGGCGCGGCCCGGCCTCGGGTCCGTGGCATGATCTCCCCAACCTTGGCCCGGATCCTGATCGCGGACGACGATGCCAACATTCGAGAGGCGCTCCGAGAGCTGCTCGAGTGCGAGGATGGACTCGAAGTTGTCGGGGTGGCCGAGGATGCCCTCCAGGCCGTCGAGATGGCCGCACGCGAGCGGCCCGACGTGGCCATCCTCGACGTCAAGATGCCGGGAGGTGGCGGGCCCCACGCGGCCCGCGGCATCCGCGCCGAGAGCCCGCTCACCCGGATCGTCGCGCTCTCCGCCTATGGCGACCGCGCCAGCATTCTGGAGATGCTGCAGTCCGGAGCAACCGCATATCTGGTCAAGGGGTCGATGCCGGACGAGGTCACTCAGACCATCCAGCGCGTCCTCCGCGGCGAGTCCGCGTTCTCGCCGGATGTGGCCAGCACCGTGGTTCGCGAGCTGAGCGAGCAGCTGGCGGGTAAGGAGGAGGCCGAGGTCAAGCGGGCCCGCGTTCTCTCCCGGGTCCAGGGGGTGATCGAGTACGGAGGCATCCATCCCGTCTATCAGCCGATCGTTGACCTTGCCAGGGGCAGGGTCACGGGTGTCGAGGCGCTCTCCCGCTTCGACACCGGGATGCCACTGCAGTGGTTTGAGGAGGCGTCCGACGTTGGCCTCCGCGAGGACCTGGAGGCGTCGGCGCTGGCCGTGGCTCTGGTGGGGTTCCCGGCGTTGCCCAGTACCTCTTACCTCTCCCTCAACCTCTCACCGTCCACCCTGCTCCGGCGGGACGTCGCTCGGCTGCTGGGGGCGGTGCCCCTCGAGCGCATCGTCATCGAGATGACCGAGCACTCCCCGGTCGGCGACTACGAGGCGCTGAACCGGGCACTTCAACCGCTCCGTCACGCGGGCGTCCGGGTGGCCGTCGATGATGCGGGAGCGGGTTTTGCCAGCCTTCGCCACATCCTGCTGCTGGTCCCGGACATCATCAAGCTCGATATCTCTCTGACCCGGGGGATCGACGTCGACCGGCCACGGCGTGCTCTCTCCTGCGCCCTGGTGGCGTTTGCCCGCGAGACGGCGATGACGATCGTCGCCGAGGGCATCGAGACGAACGCGGAGCTGCGCACCCTTAAGGAGATCGGGGTGACCCAGGGCCAGGGCTTCCTGATCGCGAGGCCGATGGTCCCGCCGATCGACGAGCACCGCATCCTCGAGCGTCTGGGGGTCTGAGGCGCCGGATCCGGTTGGGCGTGCGCGTGAGTGGGGGAGACCCCCACGGCGCGCGCCGAGCCGTGAGAAGAGCGCCGCTCAGCGGCCGCGCGATCCTCCGGGGCCGACGGGTGGCATCCCCATCCCGGGCGGCATGCTCGGCGGCAGTCCCAGCCCGGGAGGACCGCCGAAGCCCGGAGGCGGCTGCGCCGGCTGTGCAGCGCCGTTGCCCATCTGCCTGCCCGCCGCCGCCATCAGCGCTTCCTGCTGAAGCTGGCGGCGATCGGGGAAGAGCTGGGCCAGACGCGGCGGAAGGGGAACCCCCATGTCGAAGAGGCGGTCGATGATCTTCGGCCGGATGCCGGTGGAGCTGAAGTCGCCCACGATCTTCCCGGTCGCCGGATCGGCGCCCCTGGACTCGAACTTGAAGATCTCCTGCATGGTGATGGTGTCGCCCTCCATCCCCACGACCTCGGTGACCGAGACGATCTTGCGCGAGCCATCCTTGAGGCGCGCCAGCTGGATGATCAGGTTGATGGCGCTGGCAACCTGCTGGCGGATGGCCTTCAGGGGCAGATCCATGCCGGCCATCAGGACCAGGGTCTCGAGCCGCGAGAGGGTCTCACGGGCAGAGTTGGCGTGGATCGTCGTCATCGATCCGTCGTGGCCGGTGTTCATGGCCTGGAGCATGTCGAGAGCCTCACCGGAGCGGCACTCGCCGATGACGATGCGGTCGGGGCGCATCCGCAGGGAGTTGACGACCAGATCGCGGATGTTGACGCGGCCCTCGCCGTTGACGTCCGGCGGGCGCGACTCGAGCCGGCACACGTGCTCCTGGTGGAGCTGGAGCTCGGCCGCGTCCTCGATGGTGATGATCCGCTCGTCGATCGGGATGAACCCGGAGCAGACGTTGAGGAGGGTCGTCTTCCCGGTACCGGTGCCGCCGGAGACGATGATGTTGGCCCGGGCCAGGACGCACGCCTGGACGAACGAGGCGCCCTCCTGGGTGATGGTCCCGAAACCGATCAGGTCGGAAACCTGATAGGGATCCTTCGAGAACTTCCGGATGGTCAGCAGGGGGCCGTCGAGGGCCACCGGCGGGATGCAGGCGTTGACGCGCGATCCGTCCAGGAGCCGGGCATCGCAGAGGGGTGTCCGCGCGTCGACCCGCCGGCCGACCGACGAGACGATGGTGTCGATGACCCGCATGAGGTGGGCCTCGTCATCGAAGCGGATGTCGGTCAGCAGGATCTTGCCCTTGCGCTCGACGTACACCATCTCGGGACCATTGACCATGATCTCGGTCAGGCTGTCGTCCTCGACCAGCGGCCGAATCGGCCCCAGGGCCTCCATGTAGCGGTTGTCGAGGCGGGAGTTGGCGGCGACGCTCACAGATGGGACTCCTCTTGGGCACCACGGACGGCCATCCAGCTGAAGGGCCGCCAAGGGCGATTCTCGCCCGTCTCCACCGATGGTAGGGCAAGGCAACACATTCGATACACGATCTTTTCCAAGCCGCCGGGCGCCTCCCGTCTACCATGTGCTCCTCAGCACCGTTCATGGGACTACTGCATGAGCTCAGGCTGCCCAGCCTGCGAGGGGAGGCGTGTGTGGTGACGCTCCCGCCTTTCGAATTCCCCGCGCCAGCCGCCGACGAGCTCCTCGGAGAGGATTGGTTCGGCGAGGGGAGCGTCTTCGACACGGGCGAGGACCTGGCCGCCGCCCTGGCCGCTCTGGCGAGCGGCGAGATGGTCTGGCCGGCCGGTGTGCTCGACCTCGCCGGGGTCTCGGTCCCTCCTCCTGCGCCGGCAGGCCTCCCCGTCATGCGCGAGCCGGCCGGAAGGCCGCCCGCAGTCCCGTCGGCGCCGCCCCAGCCGCCGGACGAGTTTCAGGTGGCCCCCATGCCCAGCTCGCGCGGGGGGCCACCCACCGGATGGGCCCTGCATGCTCCCAGGCCCATCAGCCGTCCCCGCCGGCTCGGCGCAGGGGCGGTGACGGAACGCTCCGGGTGGTCGATCCGGCAGAGCGTTCAGATGCTCCGGATGACAGAGGACGCTCTTTACCGGCTGCGGGAGGAGGCTGCCCAACTCACCTGGCAGCTGGCCGCGCTCGCCTACCTGGACATCGACACCTAGAGCTCCGCGGGGTCGGCGGCGGCATCGGCAGCCTCTCGCTGCTCCATGAGGGTGTGGACCACGTCGAGTGTCGGAGACTGACCGGAGCGAATGAGCTGGATCACGATCTCCGGGTCGATGCCACCTGGCGCGGCGAGCGCTGCGGTTCGCGCCGCCTGGTCGGCGGCCTCGCGGGCTCGGCGCAGCCGCATCCGCAGCTCGTCGTTGCGGCGGAAGAGCCAGGCGGTGAGCACCCCCTCGAGGATCGCCACCACAGCCAGCAGGATGGCGGCGTGTCCGGTGACGGCATTGAGCACCGAGTTCACGGTTGAGTCTCCAGGTCGGCCGGTCAGAGGCCGCTCAGGTACTCAGCGGCGTGGTAGTGCATCTCGCGAGCCATCGCCTGGACCACCGAGGTCTCGAAACCGGGCAGGTCGACGTGCTTGATAGCCTCGATGGTGGCCATCACATCCTGAATGGACGGCCGCGTCCGGCGGAGCATCTCCGCCACCGGTGCCACGCCGTCTGTTCCCAGCCAGAGGACGCCGATCTGGATCAGGTCCGCCTTCATCCCTTCGAAGTCGGCACTCGCGCCGGCTTCCGCCAGGACCTCCAGGGCAGGCGAGAAGTCGAACTGCGCGAATTGCGCTGGACCCTGTGGGGTCGCGCTGGGCGAGGCATCGGGGGCGGGGACCGGGCTGTACGTCTGACCCCACGCGGGCAGCGTGCCCTCCTCCTCGTTCACGTTGGCGAGGGGGAGGGGCGGCCAGGGCGGATCTCCTGACGCGCCGCCGAGATCCACCGGGATGGTGGGGACCGACTCGACCGGGGGCGCGGGCCAGGTCATGGGAGCCGGTTCGGAGAAGGTCGTTGGGCGCTCCGAGGGTGGAGCGGCCCGCTCCTCCGCAGGAGGCGTTTGCTCCGGGGAGGTCATGAGGTCGTCGGGCATCGCCCACTTCGAAGCCACGAGTTGTGCGGGGGCTGACGGTGCGGAGACGGGCATGGACTGCGCCTCCTCCGCCTCCGGCTCCTCGGGGGTGAGCTCCAGCTTGGCGGTGGCGTCGACGGATTCGCTCGGGTCGGTCGCAGGCAGCGCGGAGGCCGCGTACCGGCTGGAGGCCGTGATGGCGGCGAGCACCTCGGAGAGCGGTGCCGGTGCCTCGGCGGCGTCCGCGACAAAGGCGTGGTAGGCGGTCTCGGGGAGGTGATTGGTCTGCCGCTCCTCCGGGCTCTGGCGGAGGGTGACCCTGGCGCGCGGGTCCCGCAGAAGCTCGGTCAGCCTCTCGGGCGATGCCACCGGTTGGCGGTCGGTCTCAGTGTAGACACCGAGCAGTTTCCCGCCGGCGACCAGGGCCACCCCGCGGACGCCACCGGTCACCACGATCGCGCTGTCGCGGCGGCGCCCCTCGAGATCCTGGAGGAGGTTGTCGGCGTTGACCCAGGAGGCGGGCATCTCGCGGTAGACCGCCGGGCAGCGCCAGAGCATGGTGAGGGCCTCGGCGAGCTTGGGAGTCTCCAGCCGATAGCCGGATACGCTGCCGACGCGTGCCCCCATCACGGCCATGCCGGCGGCCTCGCCCACCATGCGGTCCTCCTCGTCGACCCAGACCGCGTCGATCAGTTGGTGACGGACGACGATCGCGGCAGCACGCAGCTTGGGCCCGGTGAGGACGATCAGCGCGTCCGGCAGGTTGGGGATCAGGACGTCGAGATGGACGACACTCGCTGACGCGTCAGACCAGAGGGAGGGCCCGAGCGGGAGCAGCGGGAAATCCGCGAGACCGAAGTCGGTCTCGGGCGCTGAGCCGCCGTTGGCGGCTCCCGACCCGACCGAGCCGGACGCGAGGGCGTCGCCCGGCGACGCGGCGCCGGCCAGCTGGGCAAACGGCTCCATCAGCTCGTCGAGGGTGCAGCTGAGCGTCTCGGTCCGCACCACCTCCTTGCGCCAGGGAGACAGCTCAAAACGCGGTGGCAGCTGCGTCACGAGTGCCGCCAGGGCCTCCACCCCCTCCAGGTGGCGGTCACCCACCTCCGCGACCGCGTGGTTTGGCTGCCCGAATACCAGAAACAGGCTCGCCCTGCCGCCGACCCAGGTGATGTCGAGCGCACCAGTCCGATAGTCGTCTTTGGCTGATGCGAGTTGTCGCAGGAGTTTGACAAAGGGTGCGGCTGTTGCCATCCCGAGATATTCTACGTGTGTGGCTGCAGAAATAATCACAATCGCGTCACTGAAAGGTGGCGTTGGCAAGACAACTACCAGTTACGCACTGGCGGCAGCCGCGGCAGCCAGCGGCCTGCGCGTCATCGCCATTGACCTCGATCCCACCGGGGGGCTGAGCAACGCTCTGGAGAAGGCCAAGCGCAGCACCAGCATCGCTGACGTTCTCCACGGACGACTCACCCTCCGAGAGGCGCTCGTCGATCACCCGCTCGGCATCAAGACCGTTCCCGGCCACCGCAGCCTCAACCACGAGCCTCTGCATGAGCAGCAGCTTCGTGCACTTATCGAGCCTGTGCTTGAAGATGTTGACGTCGTCTTGATCGACACGCACCCTCATGAGCCGTCGCTGCTGGGCCCCATGTCGGTGGCCGACCGGATTGTCATCCCGACCGCGCTCGACCTGCTTTCGCTGCGGGCTGCGGCGCTGACGGTCGGGCTCGCGGAGCAACTAGGCGTGTTGGAGCGAATTCGGGGCATTGTTGTCAGTAACGCGAAGCGGCCGCTTTCCCGCATCACCGACTCGCTGCTCAATGGCCTGATTGTGAGCGGGCTGGCCTTCGAGACCGTGCTCTGGTTCTCGTCGGGATGGGTGGTGGCCACGTCTGGGAAGGGTGAGCTCCCCGACCCGCAGTTGCTCGACGAGGCCAAGAGCCTGCTCCACGAGGTCGCCACCCGGCCGGTGCCGGCGGCGGCCTTGCGGCAGTTCATCGCCATGGCCCAGGGCCGGCATCCCACTGCCGGCGCTCCCGCGTAGAGGACCGGGGGCCGGCCTCAGCGACGTCCGAAGCGCCAGAAGCCGTGCTGCGCCGAGGCGAGCTGCTCGTGCAGGCTTTCTATCTCGGCCTGGGCAGCATTCAGCCCAGCCGCAGCGTCGGCGAGCCGTCGCTCAGCCTGCTGGCGCGATGCCTCTGCCGCTCCGATCCGCCTGGTGAGGTCGGCCACCAGCGCCCGTGCCTGTTCGTCCCTGGCCGTCAGTTCTCGCTCGGCCGCCGCCGCGCGCTCTCTCCACCCTGACGCCTCGCGCTCCAGGGTCCGGTGACGCTGGCGCATGGCATGTTCCTCGGGCAGACGCTGCTGCTGCGTCGCGGTGAGGGCCGTGAGCGCCTCACGGGAGCGCCGGGCCTCCTCGGCGGCGACCGCGCGCGCCGCCTCCGCGGATCGCAGTTCTGCCCGCAGGCGGTCGAGGTCCCGGCGCAGGCCGTCCACCTCGGCGAGCCCTGCGGCAGGTTCATCGGGTTCCTCCGCATCCTGGATCCCGGCTCGGAGCCGCGCCGCCTGCCTCTCAACCAGCCGGTCCAGGAAGTCCCACTGCTCGAGGAGCTCCTCCTCGGAGTGCGCCAGCTTGGGCTTGCGGGTGGTCACGCGGCATTCATCCCAGGTGACGGTTCGGGTTGCGACGATCCTCTCAGACGGAGCCGGCGAGCCGCGCGGGGTCGACGCCGTGCAGTGCCGAGAGTGCCGCTTTCCGCTCGGGCCCGAGTGCGTCCAGCAGGCGGTGCACTGGCGTCATCGAACCGGAGAAGCGGAGCGGCACGGAGTCGGCGCGGAGAGGCCAGTCGCGGGGTGGCCCGGGGAGGGTCTCCGGATCTCCGCTGGCGAGGAGGAGGGCGATCTCCGCCTCGGTCACACCGGCCGCGGTCAGGCGCGCCGCCACCTCGATCATCTGTCCGGGCTGCAGGCGGGGCAGGGCGTTCCAGACCGCGACCAGGGTGGCCTCCGCCTCGTCGAGCTCTCGAACGATGGCAGGGACCTCGGTCAGACCCAACCGGCGAGCCACCTCCAGCCGGCGGGCACCCAGCACGACCTGGAAGCGCGACCCCTCGGTCGGGCGGAGCAGCAGCGGTTCCACGATGCCGCGGTGGCGGATGCTGCGGGTGAGAGCCAGCAAATCGCCGCCCGGCGGGTCGGGCCACGGACGGGTGTCAACATCGCTGCAGGGGATGCGCTCCAGCCGTGACTGGGACGTTGGGGCCAGCCAGCGGGCCAGGGGACCGGCGTGAAGAGCGAGGCTGGCGGCGTCGCTCGGGGTGCCCTCGACCTCGGAAGGATCAGACAACCTGGAGGACCTCCTCGGCCAGCTGCCGGTACGCTGCGGCCGCCTTCGAGGTGGGGGCGTACGCGACGATCGGGACACCGGCCAGAGACGTCTCCTGGAGCTTCACGGTCGGAGGGATCAGGGTCTGGAAGATGCGCAGTCCGGCCAGGTCGGCAAGCCCGCTCAGGAGCTGCTGGCTGAAGTTGGTGCGGAGGTTGACGAAGGTGGGCACCATGCCGAGCACCTGTAGCTCTGGGTTGAGCCGGCTGCGCGCCAGGTTGACCGCCCGCAGCACCTCCTTGAGCCCGCGGACGGCGAAGCCCGACATCTGGAGCGGGATGATCACGTAGTTGGTCGCGGCCAGGGCGTTGACGGTGTGGAAACCGAAGTTGGGCGGGGTGTCGTAGAGGATGAAGTCGTAGGCGGCCGAGGTCCCGTCCCGGTCCAGGGCGTCGCGCAGCAAGGTTTCCCGGTGCAGCCCTGAGGGGAGCTCCGCCTCGGTCGCGGTGAGGTCGGGCGTCGCGGGGAGCAGATGCAGGTTTGCCCACTCGGTGGTGACGATGGCCTGGCCCGCTGTCGCCCGACCGATGAGCACGTCGCCCAGGCTGGGCTGGACCTCGTAGGGGTTCAGCCCCAGGCCGCTCGTGAGATTGGACTGCGGGTCGCAGTCCACGGTCAGCACCAGCCGGCCGCGCTCGGCGAGAGCCGCCGCCAGGTTGATGGCGGTGGTCGTCTTGCCCACCCCACCCTTCCCGGACACGCAGGCGATCCCGATGCCCATGCTCACCTCCGGGGCTGCAGCTGTCACGCCACCGAACCTTGGTCAAATCCGGTCACGTCAGGCGTCCGATTCGCCCCGTCGTATCTTGCCTGCGAAAGCGGTGTGGCGGCGCTCCTGGTGGCTCGGGGCCGGCGAATGGCGACCCGACCGTTACGCGCCCGCGACCCGGCGTCTGCCGGAATGGCTGGAGCCGCCCCGGATAATCGCATCAAGATGACCGTACAACCCACTCTCTTCAGTAGCTCTGATACGACCCCGCGCCGTCGCCTGACCCGGGATGGCTTCCGCGAGAACGAAGCCAACCCCGTGGACCACTTCGTGCTGCGATCGGGAGAGATGTACCGGATCTCGTATTCCGTGGGCGGATCCAGCCAGCGCAGGGTCACCCGCAGCGTGGCGATCTACGGCGGCCAGACGGAGCGTCGCGTCTGGAGCGGCGACGTCATGCCCTGTCTCGACTTTTCGCTGCCCCAGGGCAGGACGCTGTCGCTCCTCACCAATCAGCTCGTGGACGCTCGGCCGGCTGAGCTCAACGAGCGGGGTCAGTGGGTGCTTCAGCAGCCGGACGGTCAACACCGTCGCGCTCCGCGCCGTCACCACAGCGGTCTGGCCTGAACCTGGCGGCCTCCCCTCATCCCGGGCATGGCCGGTGCAGGAAATGATCAGCTCTGGCCCGCGACCGGCTGGAGGCCGTTGGCCCCGGGGGGGATCTCCTGAGCCTTGGCGAGGCGCTCGTTGAGGCCCCGCCGCTCGAAGCGGTAGCCGATCCCGGGGACGGCGTGGATGTAGGTGGGACGCGGTCCCTCCGGCTCGATCTTGCGGCGCAGCCGGTACACGTGTGCGTCCACCGAGCGGAGGTCGAGATCGGCGCCCTGGCCCCACACCTTCTGGATCATCTCGGAGCGCGAGATGACCCGTCCCGGCGAGGCCGAGAGGAGCGCCAGGAGGTCGAACTCGGTGGGGGTGAGGGTGACCGGCTTGCCGTCGCGCAGCACCTCGTGGCGGCCCACGTCGACGATCAGTCCGGGGAACTTGAGGCGTCCCGGCCGGACCTGGGACTGGGTCGTCCGCTGACGGCGGAGCTTGGCGTTGATACGCGCGGCGAGCTCTCTGACCTCGAAGGGCTTGATGATGTAGTCGTCGGCGCCGATCTCCAACCCGACCACGACGTCCACGGGGTCGGAGCTGGCGGAGACCATCACGATCGGGACCTCGACACCGGCGGCCCGGAGGCGCCGGCAGACGTCGAACCCGGTGAGGCCCGGCAGGGTCAGGTCGAGGATGATCAGGTCGATGTCACTGGACTCGGCGAGACGCACGCCGTCCAGGCCATCCTCCGCAAACTGGATGCTGAAGCCGTGCTGCTGCCCGAGGACGGTGAGGATGTCGTGCATCGAGGGGTCGTCGTCGACGACGAGCACGGTCGCCTCGGCGACCCCGGTGCGGCCGCCCAATGAGGCTGCCGGGTTGAGAATGCTGTAGTCCGTGAAGGGGCTCATCCTGTCGTTCCCTGGATTGGCCTCCGCGATAGGACGGCTTGATGCTCGCCATGACGCTACCACTAAGATCGCGAAGGCTCTGATTCGGTTACCCGAGTGTTGCGGGCCTTTACCAGGCTGAGATGGCGGAGGCCTGCCGCCTCTCGGGTGCGCGCCTAAAACTGCCCCGGCAGGGCGACGATGAAGGTGTTGCCACGGACCCGGGTATTGTCGATCCAGATCCTGCCGCCCATTCGCTCCACCAGCTGTCGCGCCAGGTAAAGGCCCACCCCGAAGCCTCCGCGTTGCCGGAGCAGCGGGGACTCCACCTGGTAGAAGGAGGCGAAGACCCGGTCGGCCTCGGCCTCGGGGATGCGCCGACCCTGGTCGCGAACCCCGATCAGCACGTAGGGCCCGTCGCGCCGGGTGGAGATGGTCACCTGTTCCGACTCTGGGGAGAACTTCAGGGCGTTGTCGATGAGGCAGGCGAGGGTGAGCGAGAGGCGTTCGGTGTCGGCCATCGCTCGGCAGGCGTCGGGGAGGATGTTGACCACGAAACGGCTGCGATCGGCGGACTCGATGAAGCGCGAGATGGTGTCGCCGATCACGACGTCAAGCTCGCAGGCAGTGGTCTTGAGGCGGATCTCGCCGGACTCGAGCTGGGCGATCGCCAGCAGGTTGTCGGTCAGCCGGGCCAGGTGCTCGGACTCCGAACGCAGCTCCCGGATGCCCTCGTCACGAGCGCTCATGGGGAGCCGGTCGCCGGCGTCCTGCATCAGGCTCACCCACGCCTTGATCTTGGTCAGCGGGGTCCTCAGCTCGTGCGACGCCAGCATCATGAAGTCGCTCTTGATCCGATCGACCTCGCGCAGCTCGTTGAAGGCGACCGCCTCCAGCTCGTACGTATGAGTGAGCTGGCGAGCCCGGCTCTGGACCATTTCGCGGGAGATCAGCCCGGTGATCAGTGCGATGACCATGAAGAGGAAGAGGCGCTCGGCGAAGAGGTTGACGGTCGAGCCGTTGAGCCGGCCGCCGGTCGCGAAGCCGATGCCCAGGTAGATCGCCGCGATGGTCGCCGCGCAGAAGAGGCTGCCGCCCAAGCCGAAGCGGAGGCTGCTGGCGATGATGACCAGGTAGAAGACGAGGCCCAGCTGTGAGGTGAAGCCCCCGGTCAGGTCGACGAGGCCGCTCGCGATCGCGATGTCGAGCGCGAGCATGGCGTACTGTAGCCGTCGGGTGGGCAGGCGGTTGGTCAGGAGAGCGATGGTCGTCGCCAGGGTGAAGATGGCCCAGATGCCGAGCAGCAGGTCGACCTCAGGGCGGTTGGGGGTGGTCTCGCCGGGGAAGTTCACGCTGACGGCGGCGAAGATCAGCACGATCCAGCGTGCCAGCTCGATCACCCGCTCGATGCCTGCGCGGCGGTCGCGGTCGAGGACCGTCGGAAGGTCAGGAATCGTCCGGTGCGGCGTCCCCTCTGCCGATTCGGCCGGCGGGCGCGCGGCCGCGTTGCCGATCGCGACCTGCGGAGTCACGCTCATCGAGGCGCACCGATCCTCCGGTTCACGTCGATGAGCCTACTGTCCGCCTTGGGCGGGGGCACCAGCGCTTCCGGTAACGATGCGGCATCACCCCCCGTTACACCGGCCGATGCGGCCTCGCTCCCGGCTCCGCTGCTGGCCGCGCTGAACCGACTGCAGGTGGAGGGAGCCGGCGCCGCCACGGCCTTTGATCGGCTGCTGGCGGCCGAGGCATCGCCCGCGTGGCGCGGTCTCGAGCTGCTGGGGCGCGGTCTCTGCGAGGAGCTGCAGGGAGCCAGGGCAGAGGCGCAGGCGAGCGTCAGGTTGGCACTGGAGCAGTGGGCGGTCGCCGACCCGGGCGCCTGCGCGGTGGCTCTGGCCGCGCTTGGCCGCGCTCTCGTCACCGGTCTCGACGTTGGACTCGGTGCCGCCTACCTGGCTTCGGCCGAGCGCCTCTCCGGAGGCAGCCCCCCGGAGGTGCTGGCTGCGGTCCTTCTCGAGCTCGGCTCCGCGGCGGCGGAGAATGGCGAGGCCAAGACCGCGGCGGCTCGCTGGCAGGAGGCCTTGGAGCGGGGCGACCCTCACACGCGGGCGGCCGCAGCCGCCAACCTTGGTCGTCTGGCCGCCGCCCGCGGGGACGCCGCCGGTGCGGAGAGGATGTTCCAGCGTGCGATGGAGGTGCCTGAGGGTCCCCACGTCCAGGTGGTCGCCGACGGGCTGGTCACCCTGGCGTCCCAGGCGGCCGCGGAGGAGCGCTGGGCCGACGTGGAGGCTCGCCTTCGTCAGGCGATGCCGCTCCGCGAAGCCGGTCTCGACGCGCACGGCGTGGCCGAAATCCTTCATGACCTCGGCATCAGCCACTGGCGGCGCGGCCAGGCGCACCGGGCCACGCGCTGTCTCGAGGACTGCCGAGCCAGCGCCGACGAGCTGGGCGACGACACCCTGCGGGGGGAGGCGCTCCGTGCTCTCGCCGCCGTCGCTCTGGAGGGCGGTCGTCTGGTGGTGGCCCTCGCCTATGCCCAGGAGGCTGCCCTGGCCGCCCGGACCGCCGAGGAGCGGCAGATGGCGGCGGCCGTCCTCCGTCAGATTGGCGACGAGGCCCGGCGCCAGGGGTCCGCTTCGCTGAGCGGCGAGGCATTCCGGATCGCGGCCCGGATCCTGGCCCGCGGCGTTGACGGGCAGGTGGGGTAGGAGCCTCGGGGCTCTTGGCGCACCCCGCTAACAGGCGGGGGCGTCAGACGGTGGGGGAGGAGGCGAGGCGGGGGGCGAGCCGCCCGCCGACATGACCACCCGGCCGCTCGGCGCCTCGTAGCAGTTGACCGTCCAGCCGAGCTCCAGCAGGGCGGAGACGTCGGCGCTATGGGATCCGAGGACGGCGTGGTGGAGGTCGTACTTGACGAGCAACGCCTTCCAGGTGCTGGAGATGGTGGCGATGTCGGTGTAGTCCGTCAGCGGACCGGTGCCGAAGACGCCGATCTCGTCGTACAAGAAGACCACGCGCCCGGTGGGGAAGCGGTAGGCGAGGTAGCCGGCGTCGCCGTCCGAGCTGAGGAGACGCTGCCCGGGAAAGTGGGCGGCGACGTAGTCGGCGGCGGTTTCGGGCTCGTGGGTCTGTTCGAATTGGACAGCCGACGAGGCCGACGCCTGGGGCGCCATGACCGCGATGGAGGCGGCGCTCACCGCGATCGCGGCGACCAGGGCCACCGCTCCGGGCAGCCGGGTGCCGAGGCGGATGCGCAGATGGACCGGGGCTCGGGCCGCCCAGGCTGCCGCGCCGTATTCGGAGAGGATGGGGATCGCCACCACCGCGAAGAGGCTGACGTTGCGGACGGCCTGGAGGGTGAGGAGGAAGGCGCCGGTGGCCAGCAGGATGTCGGGCACACGCGGCCGCCGGCCGAGCAGCCACACCAGGACCAGGAGGGCCGCGACCACCTCAATCAGCCGGGTCAGCATGTCGTGGAAGTTCGGCGACTGCCACTCGGAGACCAGTTGGGAGAGGATCGGGTTGCTCACCGTCTCCGCGATGTACCGGTAGAGGCCAGGCCCCGCCGGGTTGACCAGGGTCAGGGCGGAGGCGGTCACCGATGCGATCAGCAGGGGTCGGCGGCGGACGCCCGGGTCCACGGGGGCGGGGCGGAAGACCGCCCAGAGAAGGACCAGGATCGCCGCGCCGGCAACCAGGCCGAGGAGCACCGCGGCGGCGGCGGCGCCCACGCAGATCACGGCCAGCGAGAGCCCCCCCGGGACCGGCGACGTCCGGTTTCGCGAGGCGCGATGGATGACGAGGGTGAAGGCCAGCACCCCGAGCCCGGCGATGAAGCCGGCATGGAGGTTGGCCCAGAGCAGGTACATCGGGGGCAGCAGCCAGACCACCCATCGGTTGCCGTCCCGCCAGCGCTGGACGATTAGCAGGGTCAGTGCCACGCCGAGGGCGCTCACCGTCTCGGCACGGACGCCGAGGGCCATGCCCGCCATCAGGCCGCAGAGGACCATCGCGGCCGCGCTCCAACCCCGCGGGACGTGAGCCCGCCGGGGGACGGCGAGGGCGGCGACGAGGAGGGCGAGGCTGCCGACCAGCCCCAGGGCCAGGGAGGCGAGGCCGTCGCCTCCGAGCCGGACCAGGGTGGCAAGGACCACCTCGTAGAGCCACTGCTGCTCCACCCAGGGGTGCTGGGTCGCCACGAAGCTGAAGGGTTCGACCGAGGGGATGCCGTGGCTCAGGATCAGCCGGCCCAGAGCGATGTGCCACCACTCGTCGCCGTAGCGGAAGAGCTGCACCGTGAAGATGAGGGTGATGCAGAAGCCGCCGAGGAGCCAGGCCGCGTTGACCGCGCGCGACCCGGGACGCGGGGAGCCCGTCCCGGCGCCGTCGTGGGCGGCTACGGTGGAGGGCTCGATCACGAGGAGGTCGCCTTGTCCTGGGCGGCAAGCTGGGCGCAGGTCCCCGTGGGCGCCGGCTGGGGCGGAAGGTGGAGAGAGGCCAGCTCGCTCTTCAGGACAAAAGCCTGGTTGTGCGGGTCGCTGTACACCATCACCCAGTTCGGGCTCGCCTCGATCACATGGTCAAGGGCGCTGCCGGTGTCGAAGAGCACCATCTGGGTGCCGTCGTGGAGGAGGATGCTCTGCCATTGCGGCGTGACGTCGGCGACGTCGGAGTAGGTGTAGAGGAGGCTGTCGCCCATCAGGGCGGCGTCGCCGAAGATGAAGATCTTGTCGCCCGTGCCGGCCAGGCTCCAGGCCAGGTACCCCCCCTCCCCGTACTGGTTGAAGATTCGCAGGTGACCCGGCGCGGAGCGCAGCCAGGCGCTGGCGCAGACGGGGTAGGTATCCGCGTAGCTGAGGGCCGTGGGGGTGGTGGTCATCGCCGGGACGAGGCGGAGCCCGACCCAGCCGCCGAGGAGCGCGGCGGTCATCGCCGTCAGGGCGATGACCCGGATGCGGAACGGGGGCAGCGGGCGGGCAGCCGGACGGACGGCCGGGGCCGTCGCGTTCCCGCCGTCTCCGGCCGGGGCTGGCGCGACCGCTGCGGCGGGGACCGGGTCGCCGGCGCGGGCGGCCGTCCGGCGCAGCGCCGCGAGCGCCGCGTCCGACCGAAGACGGTCCAGCAGCCGGCTCAGTTGCTCGATCCAGGTGGGGCTGGCGGCGGCCACGAAGAGGGCGACGTTGCGCACCGATTCGAGGGCGAGCACGCTGGTTGCCGCCACCAGCACCGCGTCACGAGCCCGGATCCTGCGGTTGACGATCAGGAATCCCAACAGGCTGACCAGCATCACCGCGAATCCGCGCACCTCGAGCTGGTGGAAGTCGGGCGACTGCCACTCGAGGATGAGGGCCTGCTGGGCCGGTGAGGCGAGCGTCTCGGCGGCGTAGATGAGTATCCCCGGCCCATTGGGGTTGATCATCGACACCAGGGTGGAGAGGACGGTCACCCCGGCCAGGGTGGCGATCCTTCGCGTTGGCACCGGGTCGGGGAGGCGGAGGCGGAGGCCTGCCGCCTCGGCCGCCACGATCAGCCCGGCGAAGACCAAGCCGATGACGAAGCCGCCGTGCAGGTTGCTCCACAGCAGGAAGAGGGGGGGTAGGAACCACAGCGCCCGGCCGCCGCGCATGAGGTACCGCTCGATCAGCAGCAACACCAGGCAGCTGAAGGTGAAGTCAACCATCTGGTCGCGCGGTCCCCAGATCGGGTTGGCCGCCAGCGCGGCCACGATCAGTCCGAGACCCAGGCTGAGGCGGTTCCCGGTGTGGAGGCGGGCCCGCAGCAGGATGAAGACGACGCCGAACCAGGTGAGCAGGCTGAGCACGGGGACGATCGCGCCCATCCCGCCGATGTTGTAGAGGGCGGCGACACCGGCCTCGAAGAGCCACTCGTGCATGGTCCAGTGATGGCTGGCAACCGTATAGGTGTACGGATCGTGGCCGAGCAGCTGGAGGTGGTTGGCGATCAGCAGCTGGCCGGTTTGGAGGTGCCACCAGAAGTCAGGATCGGTGATCGCCGAGGTCACGGCGATGGCGGTGATCAGGAGGGCGCCGACGACCAGCAGCCCCCCCGGGGTGCTCCACTCGTCCAGGAGGTCGTGCAGCCGCCGCATCAGGGGGTGTGGAAGGGGCACCGCGCCGCCGCCGGGGGCATCCGGCGCAGCCGTGATGAGGCCGGAGCCCATCGGCCCAAACCCCCGCGCGTCCCGGCTCAGCGCCGAGCCGGTCTGTCCCCGGCCGGGGCCGAGGCGACGGGACGAGCGGCGGCCAGGGCCGGCGAGTGGGCGGGGGTCAGCGGGCCGGTGACCAGGCTTTCCAGCACCGCCACCAGCTGGCGCGGGTTGAAGGGTTTGTTCATGAACTCGATGCCGCCGAGCTCCATCACCGCCTGGATGTCCTCGTCGAAGACCCGCGCGGTCAGAAGGATGATCGGCACCGTGGCAAAGCGCCCGTCGGCGCGGAGTTCCCTGCAGACGGTGAGGCCGGACATGCGGGGCATCATGACGTCGACGACCAGCGCGTCGGGCGGCCAGTTTTCCACGGCGGCCAGGGCGTCGGCACCGTCGTTGACGGTGAGGACGTCGTAGCCCTGATTGCTCAGGAGCATGTCGACGAGGCGGCGCAGCGCCGGGTCATCTTCGGCCACGAGGATGCGCGTCGGCCCCGGCGTGTCGCTCATCGCTCTCGTCCTCATTGGTTACGGCCACCCCACCACGATCGTCGGCAGGGTGGACGGCGGTGGCCCAGGTGCCGGTTATACGCTCGGGGTGTAAAGGGGGAGTGACGGCGCAACCGGCTTGTCACAGACCCGATGTGGGGCCTTCCCACAGCTCCGTCCCTGACCACCGGGCCGTGACGCCACGCTGCCATGAGCGAGATCTGGGCGAGGGCTTCGCCACTCGATCGACGCGTTCGGCACTGGCGTTCTGCCGACCGGCTCGCGACCGTACCGCCGCAGCGGTCACGCCTCGGCCGCGTCATTGTCACTGCCATGCGTCCGTCGCCTTCATGGGTCGCCGGTATCATGGCCGCGCAGTGTTCCGCGTGCTTTTGCTCGCTTGACCGTGGCTGCAGAGACCGCGCGGCCGGTCAATCCGTCCGCGATCTCCGGCATCCGGTTCCTCATCACCAAACGGATCGAGGACCTCGAGGGGGTGGCGCTGCGCCTTGACGCACGCCAGGCGGACGCTGTCGAGCGGCGCGACCAGTTGCGGGACCGGCTCGAGGAGGCCGAGGTGGTCTGGAGTCACGTCCTCAAGAACTTCGAGCGCTTTGCCGTCGAAGACATCGACACCCAGTTCCGGATGGTCTCCTCGACCCGGGCGGACCTGGCCTCCCTGGAGGAGAGGACCCGGGACACCGTCGCCCGCATGAACGACATCCATCATGAGCAGGAGCTCCTCCGCCAGGTCTACCGGAGCCTGGACGACCTGGCGGCGAGTGCCGCCTCGCCCGCTTCGACCGCGGGCACCGCCCGGCTCCGCAACACCTCCCGTCAGGTCTTCCAGATCATCGAGGAGGAGCGGATGCGGATCGCCCGGGACATGCATGACGGGCCTGCGCAGTCCATGGCCAACCTGGTCCTCCAGGCCGAGATCCTGGAGCGGCTGATCAGCCGCGATCCGCAGTTGGTTGTCAACGAGCTGGCCGACTTCAAGAACGGGGTCCGAGGGGTCCTGGACGAGACGCGGCGGCTGATCTTTGACCTGCGCCCGATGACCCTGGACGATCTTGGCCTGGTGCCCACCCTGCGCAAGTTCACCAAGGATTTCGAGCTGAGTGGGGTGACCACCAGCCTGCGGGTCATCGGGGAGGAGACGCGACTGCCCGGCGCGCTGGAGCCGACGCTCTTCCGGATCATCCAGGAGGCGATGAACAACGCCAGAAAGCACGCCCGGGCCAAGAACGTGGAGGTGGTCGTCGCCTTTCAGCCGCATGCGGTCTCGGCGATCGTTCGCGACGACGGCGTCGGCTTCGATGTCGCCGCTGCCGAGGGGCGGCTGGATTCCGGCAAGCACCTCGGCATGATCTCGATGCGGGAGCGCGCCGACCTGGAGAAGGGCCGCCTCGAGATCCGCTCGCAGATCGGCAAGGGGACCGAGATCCGGGTGAGCTTCGAGCATTGATCGCTCGGGAGGGGCGCGTTCGGCGAGGGCCACCCTCACGGCGGAGTCGGGCAGGCGCCGTCGATTGACACAATGGGGTGGTGCGGTTCCGCGTGTTGGCATGCGACTTCGATGGAACCATCGCCACCGAGGGCGTGGTGGCCCCAGCCACTTTGGCGGCATTGGAGCGAGTGCGGCGGAGCGGGCGGCGGTTGCTCCTGGTCACCGGGCGCACCGCCGCTCAGCTGGAGACGGTCTTCGGCAGATGGGACGTCTTCGACCGACTGGTCCTCGAGAACGGAGCTCTCCTCGTCGACCCCTCCGCCGGCACCGAGTGGCTGCTCTGCGCCCCGGTCTCCAGCCGGCTGAAGCCGGAGCTGCGCCGCCGCGGCGTCGAGCCGCTGGCCGTCGGCCGAGCCGTCTATGCCGCCTCGGTCCGCCATCTGGAGGTCATCCGGGAGACGATCCGGGACCTCGGCCTCTCCCTGGACCTGGTGGTGAACCGTGACGGAGTGGTCATTCTCCCCAGGGGCGTCAGCAAGCTCTCGGGTGTCGCCGCGGCCCTCTTCGATATCGGCGAGACCGCCGCGGCGTGCGTCGCTGTGGGCGACGCCGAGAATGATCTGCCCATGCTCGCCTTCGCCGGGTGCGGGGTTGCCGTCGCCAACGGGCTGGACGAGGTCAAGGCGGTCGCCGACCTGGTGACCCGCCGGCCGGCCGGCGAGGGCGTGGCCGAACTGGTCAACGGCCTTCTGGCTGACGACCTGGCCGCGGAGCTCGCGATCGCTGGGGGCATGGGGGCGGCGCTGCACTGAGGCCGTCCCCCGAAGGGGATGCGGGCAGGCCCCGGAGGTTCGAGCGGTCTCAACATCGGGGTCGGCACGTCGCGGACCCGTGACCGGCGGAGCATGAGGACGTCACCGTTGCGCCTGATGATGGTGGAGGTCGGGTAGCGCCCGAGGCGCGCCGACTCCCAGCATTTGCCCTCCCTTCCCAAGGGCCGCCGGCGACATCAAGTCACCGGCGGCCCCTCTTTTTTTGGGTCCGGCGAATGTGCGCCCATCACGAAACCGTTACGCTGCAATCGCACCACGGCAACAGACTGTGGCCCTATCGTTGATGGCGATGAACACCTCGCTCCTCGCCTCGATCCTCACTTCGAACGGGTTCACGACGGGGGTCGCGGCTCTCGCGGGCTGCCTCATCGTCTACCTCGCCTACAAGTTCTTCTACCGCCCGGACTTCGGGATGCCGGTTCGTCGACGCATCCTGGCCACGCACATCCGCTTCCGGCGCGACCAGGTTGCCGACGTGCCCGTCTGGTGGACCAATCTCCAGGTTCAGCGCGCCGTCCGAGGTCACTGGAGGCAGAGCCTGCGCGACGCCGTGATCCGCCCCCGCGAGCCCGCGGCGGAGCTGCGGGGTCACGGGGCCGAGATGACCGTGCGGGACGCGCTCACCACCGGGTGGCCCAGGTGAGGCGCTAACAGGACATCTCGCCAGGCGAGAGCCATCAGGTCCGGCGCGAGGCCGCGCCGGGATAGGGGATGAGACCCCCGGCGGCACTGCCGCCGGGACGCGGGGGGCCCGATGGCCCCCCGCGCGCGCGGGGTCAGAGGGTTCCGGCGCCGTCCGCAGCTTGCGGCGGGTCGTCCGCGACGCCGATCGTGGCCGCGGGCTCCTCGATGATCACCTCACCATCGGTGGTCACCGCCACGGCGCTGTCGTCCTCCTCGTAGAGGCGGACGGCCTCGTCGCGGAGCTTCTGGTAGTAGTCGAGGCCGGTCCCTGCGGGGATCAGCTTGCCGATGATCACGTTCTCCTTGAGACCGCGCAGACGATCGATCTTGCCGGAGATGGCGGCCTCGGTGAGTACCCGCGTGGTCTCCTGGAAGGAGGCGGCGGAGAGCCAGGAGGCGGTGTTGAGGGCCGCCTTGATCAGGCCGAGCAGCACGGTCTGAGCGATGGACGGCTCGCCGCCCTCGCTCAGCGCCTTGGCGTTGGCCTCCTCGAACTCGAATTGGGAGACGATCTCGCCGGGCAGCAGGTCGGTGTCGCCGGAGGCGTCGACGCGGACCTTCCGCATCATCTGCCGGACGATCACCTCGATGTGCTTGTCGTTGATGTCGACGCCCTGGTTCCGGTAGACGGACTGGACCTCGTGGACCAGGTAGTTCTGGACGTCGTCGCGGCCGCGGACCAGCAGCAGCTCCTGAGGGCTGATCGAGCCCTTGGTGATGCGGTCCCCCGCCTGGATGTGGTCCCCGTCGTGAACCACCAGCTCGGAGGAGGCCGGCACCGCGTACTCGCGAGCTTCCTCGTCAGTGGTGCGGACGGTGACCTCGGCCTTGCCGACCTTGACCACACCCGCGTACTTGCTCCGGATGGAGATCTCGCTGCCGTGCTCGTCGGTGCCGCGAATCAGCTCGGTGCCCTCGCTGACCGGCATGCCGTCCTCGACCATCACCGAGTGCCGCGCCGGCACCGGGTATCCGGAGTCGAAGACGTCGCGCGAGAAGATCTTGACCTTGAGCGACTTGCTGTCGCCTCGGATGATCTCCACCTCGCCGTCGATCTCGCCGATCAGGGCCTTTCCCTTGGGGACCCGGGCCTCGAACAGCTCTTCCACCCGGGGAAGACCCTGGGTGATGTCGGCACCTCCGGTGGCGACACCACCGGTGTGGAACGTCCGCATGGTCAGCTGGGTGCCCGGCTCGCCGATCGACTGGGCGGCGATCACGCCCACCGCTTCGCCGATCTCGACCATCCGGCCGGTCGCCAGGTTGCGGCCGTAGCAGGCGCGGCACACGCCTTCGCGGGCCTTGCAGGTCATGATGCTGCGCACCTTTACCCGGCCAATGCTGCTCCGCTCCGCGAAGATGCGCCGAGCCACCTCGTCGCTGATCTCCTCGCCGGCCGAGAGCAGCAGCTCGTCACCCAGGGTGATGTCCTGGGCGAGGATGCGACCCGAGTAGCGCTCGATGACGCGATCCTTGAGCTCGTCGTCCACGAGTTCGATCCAGATGCCGGCCGTCGTCTCGCAGTCCTCGATGCGGACGATCACGTCCTGGGCGACGTCCACCAGGCGCCGGGTCAGATAACCGGAGTCGGCGGTCCGCAGCGCGGTGTCCGCCAGTCCCTTGCGGGCTCCGTGGGTGGAGATGAAGTATTCGAGGACGGTCAACCCCTCGGAGAAGTTGGCCTTGATCGGCAGGTCGATGATCCGGCCGGTGGGGTCGGCCATCAGGCCGCGCATGCCGGCCAGCTGGCGAATCTGCTGGGTCGACCCACGGGCTCCTGACTGGGACATCATCAGGACGGAGTGGAACTTGTCGAACGACGACATGGTCACCTTGGTGACGTCGTCGGTCGCCTTGGTCCAGATCTCGACGGTCTTGAGGTAGCGCTCGTCGTCGGTGATCAGTCCGCGCCGGTACTGGAGGTCGATCTCCTCGACCGCCTTGTCCGCCTCGGCGATGATCGGCGCCTTCCCGGCCGGGGTCTTGATGTCCATGGCGGCGATGGTCACGCCGGCCACGGTCGCGTAGTGGAAACCGAGCTTCTTGATGCTGTTGACGATGACCGCGGTGCGCCCCGAGCCGTAGAGCTCGTAGCACTCCTTGACGATCTGGGCGAGCTTGCGCTGGTCCATGTTCTCGTTCCGGAAGACCATGGAAGGGAGGTTGCTCTCGGTGGCGATGTCACCGATCGGCAGCACGGCGTTGAAGATGATCCGCCCCACCGTGGTGACCACCAGCTCGGTGCCGATGGGGTCCTCGTCACCCTGGCGGCGGGCCACGAGCAGGTGCCGGGGTAGCCGGACCCGCGCGTAGTGGTGGAGGAAGATCTGCCCGTGCTCGTAGGCGATGACCGCCTCCTCCGAGTTGGCGAAGGTGTGCAGGTGGCGGATGACCTCCGGGTCTGTGGGCCGGTCCTCACCCTCCTGGGTGAGGTAGTAGGCGCCCAGCACGATGTCCTGGCTGGGTGCCACCACGGGCCGGCCGTCGGAGGCGCTGAGGATGTTGTTGGACGACATCATCAGGTTGCGGGCCTCAGCGATCGCGCCGCTGAAGAGGGGGACGTGCACGGCCATCTGGTCGCCGTCGAAGTCGGCGTTGAACGCCTTGCAGACGGAGGGATGGATCTGGATCGCCTGCCCCTCGACGAGCACTGGCATGAATGCCTGGATGCCAAGTCGGTGAAGGGTGGGCGCCCGGTTGAGGAGCACCGGGTGCTCCTTGATGACCTGGTCCAGGACGTCCCACACCTCGGGGCGCACCCGCTCCACCATGCGCTTGGCGCTCTTGATGTTCTGCGTGTAGTTCTGGGACACCAGCTCGCGCATGACGAAGGGCTTGAACAGCTCCAGCGCCATCTTCTTGGGCAGGCCGCACTCGTGCAGCTTGAGCTCCGGGCCGACCACGATGACCGAGCGCCCGCTGTAGTCGACGCGCTTGCCGAGCAGGTTCTGGCGGAACCGGCCCTGCTTGCCCTTGAGCATGTCGGAGAGCGACTTGAGCTTGCGGTTGCCGGTGCCGGTGATGGCGCGGCCGCGGCGGCCGTTGTCGATCAGGGCATCGACCGCCTCCTGCAGCATCCGCTTCTCGTTGCGGACGATGATCTCGGGGGCGCCCAGCTCGAGCAGCTTCTTGAGCCGGTTGTTCCGGTTGATGACCCGGCGGTAGAGATCGTTGAGGTCACTGGTGGCGAAGCGGCCGCCGTCCAGCTGCACCATCGGACGCAGCTCGGGCGGGATCACCGGCAGGACGTCGAGGATCATCCAGGTGGGGCTGGTGGCCGACTTGCGGAAAGCCTCCACCACGCGGAGCCGCTTGATCGCCTTCTGGCGGCGCTGGCCGCTCGTCGACTTGGACTCCTCGCGGAGGAGCAGGGATTCAGCGGCGAGGTCGATCTGGTTGAGCAGCTCCCGGACCGCCTGGGCGCCGGTGCCGGCCTTGAAGACCTTGCCGAACTTCTCGACATGCTCGCGGTACTGGGTGTCGGTGAGCAGCTCGCGGGGCGCCAGGGCCTCGAGCTGCGTGCGGCTGTTCTCGATCTCCTGACGAAGGCTCTCCAGCTCACCGCTTCCGGCGTGGGCGGCCTCGGCCCGTGCCCCCTCGGCGTCGGCACGCCACTGGGCGATCTCGGCGGCGCTTTCGTCCTGGGCGGCCAGGGTGCGGCGCGCCGTCTCCTCCTCGAGCGCCTCGCGGCGCTGGGTGAGGCGATCCTGGACCATGAGGGCGGCGTCCTCGTCGAGCACCTTCCCCTTCTCGATCGCGACCTCGTCCTCGACACCGTCGCCAAGGATGAAGCGGGCGGGAGCCTTCTTGCCCTTCAGCTGCTGGATGCGCTCGTCGAGGTCGGCGGCCGAGTGCTCGAGTGCGGCCTGGCGCTGGTCGCGCTCGGCCTGGATGCGCACGATGCGCTCGGTCACCTCGGCCCCCTTTGCCGCGATGCGCTCGGTGAGGTCCGAAACGCCGCTGTCGCTACGGAGCTTCTCGCGGAGGGCGATCACGCGCTCGTCCGTGTCCGGGTCGAGCTTGGCGAGCAGATCCTGGCGTGCCTTCTCGTCAACCGAGGTCACGATGTGGTTGGCGAAGTAGAGGACCTTCTCGAGGTTGCGAGGGCTCATGTCGAGGAGCAGCCCCATGCGCGAGGGGATGCCCTTGAAGTACCAGACGTGAGACACCGGCGAGGCCAGCTTGATGTGTCCCATCCGCTCCCGGCGGACCTTGCTTCGAGTCACCTCGACGCCGCACTTGTCGCAGATGATGCCCTTGTACCGGTAGCGCTTGTACTTCCCGCAGTGGCACTCCCAGTCCTTCGTCGGGCCAAAGATCTTCTCGCAGAAGAGCCCGTCCCGTTCCGGCTTGAGGGTGCGGTAGTTGATCGTCTCCGGCTTGGTCACCTCGCCGTGCGACCAGGAGAGGATCATCTCCGGGCTGGCGATGGAGAGTCGGAGCGCATCGAAGTTCTCGAGTTTCAGCATCACTGACCTTCAGTTGCGTTGGGCAGGTGTCGCCGGTTGGTCGCGGCAGGAATTGCGGTGTGTGTGCTCGCGGTCGAGGAGAAGCGGGTGTGCGTGCGCAGCGAGGGCTCTGCGCAGGCGGCAGTTGCGATGCCGCCGCCCGGGGTCCCCGCGTGGCCTGCCACGTGGGGTGGGATCGGAGGCCGCGCAACGCCAGTCAGGGCGTTGCGACGGCCGGGCCGAAGCGAAGCACCACGCCCGCTTCTCCGGCCGAGGTGCAGCGCTCCCTGAACGCTCAACGACCCGCCTCGTCGACGTCGTCCCTCTCATCCCGTTCGAGGTGGATACCGAGGTCAAGCGGGATGTCGGGGATGTCCTCCTCGCCGAGGATGATCTGATTCTCATCTTCGGACTGGATCTCGACGCCCAGGGACAGTCCCTCCAGCTCCTTGACCAGGACCCGGAAGGACTCCGGGATGCCGGCCTCGAGCGTGTTCTCGCCCTTGACGATGGCCTCGTAGGCCTTGACCCGGCCGACGATGTCGTCCGACTTGACGGTGAGGATCTCCTGGAGGATGTGGCTGGCGCCGTACGCCTCGAGCGCCCAGACCTCCATCTCCCCGAATCGCTGACCACCAAACTGCGCCTTGCCTCCCAGCGGCTGCTGGGTGACCAGGGAGTAGGGGCCAGTGCTCCGGGCGTGGATCTTGTCCTCGACCAGGTGGGCCAGCTTCAGCATGTAGATCTGACCGACCGTGATCTCGCGGTCAAAGAACTCGCCGGTCCGGCCATCGCGGAGGCGCAGCTTGCCGCTCGACGGCAGGCCTGCGCGCGTCAACTCCTCCTCGATGAGGGCTTCCGACGCTCCGTCGAAGACCGGCGACGCCACCTTCATGCCCAGGGCGTGGGCCGCCCAACCGAGGTGGGTCTCCAGCACCTGACCGAGGTTCATCCGGCTCGGGACGCCGAGCGGGTTGAGGACGATGTCGACCGGGGAGCCGTCGGGTAGGTAGGGCATGTCCTCGATGGGGAGGATGCGGGCGATGACGCCCTTGTTGCCGTGGCGGCCGGCCATCTTGTCGCCCACCGAAAGCTTGCGCTTCATGGCGATGTAAACCTTGACCAGCTTGATGAC
>PLOF01000008.1 GCA_003142035.1 Candidatus Dormiibacterota bacterium | reverse complement strand
GGGCCGGATTCTCCCACCCCCGCCCCGAGAGCGGCACTGCGCCGCTCGACTCCCTCCGGGCCGCTCTCGGCGACGGAGGGCCGATTCCCTAGCCGAGGGGCAAAGGTGGCACCAAGCCGGCGGCAGCTTCGGGTTCGGCTCCGGGGAGGCCGCGGGCGCGCCGCCCCATGCTGAGGTACACGCCTCGCGCGCTGGTGATCGCCTGACCGTCCAGGCAGTTGCGGCCATCGACGACGAGCTTCCCCCGCATCAGCCCGAGGACCCGGGCCCAATCCAGATCCCGGTACTCCGGCCACTCGGTGACCAGCCCGACCGCGTCGGCACCCGTCACGGCCGCGTAGGGGTCATCAACCAGCCGGGTCCGCGGCAGCAGGGGGCGAGCCCGATCGAGCGCCACCGGGTCGGTGGCGACGACGTGGGCTCCCATGTCCTCGAGCTGGCGCACCACCTCCAGAGCGGGCGCCTGGCGCATGTCATCGGTGAAGGGCTTGAAGGCGAGGCCAAGGATGGCCACCGTCCGCCCCTCCAGGCTCCCCCCCAGTCCCTGTAGGAGCTTGGCTGTGAAGCGGCGCCGCTGCTGGCTGTTGACCTCGATGGCCGCCTTGAGCAACCAGAAGCTCTGACCGTGGTACCCGGCCGAGGTCTCCAGGGCACGGACGTCCTTGGGGAAGCAGGAGCCGCCCCAGCCGAGGCCGGCGCTCAGGAAGCTGCGGCCNNCAGAGCTGGGCCATCTCGTTGATGAAGCTGATCTTGGTGGCGAGGAAGGCGTTGGAGCCGTACTTGATCAGCTCCGCACTGACACTGTCGCAGAGGAGGCGCGTCGTGTCGGGGCCGCCCAGCAGCGCCGCGACCCGCTGGACCGCCGCGATGTCCTCGCCGCCGACCACCACCCGGCTCGGGTGCCGGAGGTCCTCGAGGGCGGAGCCTTCGCGGAGGAACTCGGGAAACATGACGAAGGTGACGTCGCGCCGGCTGCTGTCGCGGGCGAGGGAGCGCGTGGTCCCGGGGGGCACCGTGCTCTTGATGGCGATGACGGCCCCGGGGGCGACCTCGGCGAGGGCCTGGCCGACGGCCAGGCGCACCTGGGAGAGGTCGGCCTCACCGTCAGGGGTGGGCGGAGTGCCGACCGCCACGATGACGATCCCGGCCCCCGCGGCCCCCTCCTTCATGGTCTCGACCGCCCGGAGCCTGCCCGAAGCGACCACGGCGCTCAGGAGCTCGTCGAGACCCGGCTCGAAGATGGGTGAGATCCCGGCCGCCACCGCGGTCCGCCGCTCGGCGTCGACCTCGACGACCCGGACCTCACGGCCCGCCTCGGCGAGACCGACGGCGGTCACGAGCCCGACGTACCCGGCGCCGATGATGCAGATGATCCGATCGTCGGCCTGCGAAGTCATTGCTATTGACTCTAGCGGCCGGGCCTCCCCCACGGGCGACCGGCGGCCCGGCGGCCGGGCGGATATGATCCGGCGACGATGAGCGAGCGACCTGGACCACCGACGCCAACCGCGACGGGTCCGGCCAACGCGGTCGACACTGCGCCTGGCCAGGGGACCGACCGGCCTCGTCGGAGCCTGCCACCGTCCGCCGCGACGGTCCTGGCGCTGGTCCTGTTCCTGGCGCTGGCGCTCGCGGCGATGTGGCCGGGGCTGTTCACCGGCCACGACACGATCGTGGGGAACGCCGGAGACCCGTCGCTCTCCATCTGGTGTCTGCAGTGGGTGCCATTCGCACTCAGCCACCACCTCAATCCCTTCGTGACCGACTATCTCAACTACCCGAGCGGCGCCAACCTGATGTGGAACACATCCATCCTCTTCCCCGCGCTGGTGCTGACGCCGGTGACGGATCTCTGGGGCCCGATCGTCTCCTACAACGCGCTGGCCGTCCTGGGCATGTCGCTCTCGGGCTGGTGCGCCTTCCTGGCGGTGCGCCGGTTCTCGCGCCGGTGGATCTCGGCCTGGGTGGGGGGGGTCCTCTACGAATTCAGCCCTTTCATGGTGGTCCAGATCACCGGCCACGCCCAGCTCTTCGTGGCCGTCTTTCCTCCACTGCTCCTCCTCTTCGGCGACGAGATCCTGGTACGCCAGCGCCGTCCGGCCGCGCTCATGGGCGCACTGCTGGGCTTCGCTGCCGCGGCTCAGTTGCTCACCGGGAGCGAGCTGCTGGCGATCTCCGTGCTGATGGCGGTCCCGACCCTCATCACCTTGGCCGTGATCTTTCGCGCCCGGCTCCGAGAGCGTCTCCTGTACATGCTCCGTGCGGCAGGGTTTGCGGCGGCCACGTTTGCGGTGCTGGCGGCGTATCCGCTGTACATCCAGTTCCTCGGACCGGACCGCGCCCACGGGGCACTCGAGGGATTCGGATTCGTGGCTCGCCCGACGTCCTTTCTGATCCCCTCGAGCTTCGAGCTGCTCAGGGGCCCCTCCACCGTCTTCGACTCGAGCGTGTACATTGGCATCCCGCTCTTCATCCTTGCGGTGGCGGTCACGGTCCGGATGCGCCGGCGGGCGGCAGTCGTGGCCTCGGCGGTGACCCTCGGCTGCGCCATGGTGCTGGCACTCGGCGGCCACCTCATCATCCACGGCCCACCCACCCGGATTCCCCTCCCCTGGCTCGTCCCCGCACGCCTCCCCGTGCTGGAGGACCTCCTCCCGGTGCGCCTGATGATCGCGGGGTACCTGGCCCTGGCGGTGATGGTGGCCGTCTTCCTGGACCGGGTGGTGGTGGCGCCGATGCGCTTGCGCATCGCCGGGCTGGCGGCGGCCGCGGTGGCGCTGGTGCCGCTGATCCCCACCCTGCCCATCTCCTCCGGCCAGTATTCGATCCCCGCCTTCTTCACCGATGGCGCCACCCAGGGGCTCGCCCCGACCGGTTCCGTCCTCATGACCCCATACGGGGACACCCCATTCAGGGACGACCCGCCCGAGGTGTGGCAGGCAGTGTCGGGCATGGCGTTCAAGACCCAGATGGGGCTGCTCTACGCGCCAGAGGCAGGCGGTCGACAGGTGGGCCCCGCCCTGGACCCGCTCGGTGAAGAGTTGAGCGCGCTCGGAAACGGGGCGGTGGCGACGGTCACACTCTCCGCCTCCCAGCGTGAGGTCTACCTGAGCGACATGCGAGCTCACGGTGTCGACGCCATCGTGGTCGGGCCGTCGGCCACCGAAGATCAGGAGGTGCAGTTCTTCACCGAGCTCACGGGGCAGCGCGGGGAGAGCACCGGGGGTGTCGTCGTCTGGTTCGACGTCCATCCGTGAGATCACGCTAGGATCGGCGGCAATGTCCCAGGACGCTCGAACGCTGGAGCGAGTGGTGGTTACGGGGGGGGCGGGATTCCTCGGCTCGCACCTCTGCGACCGCCTTCTTGAGCGCGGCAGCGAGGTGGTCGCCCTCGACAACCTCCTGACCGGAAGCGTGGACAACATTGCCCACAACCTCAGCAATCCGGCTTTCAGCTTCCGCCACCAGGACGTGACCGAGTACATCGACGTCGAGGGCCCCGTCGATGCCGTCCTCCACTTCGCCTCGCCGGCGAGCCCCATCGATTACGCGCTGCTGCCGATCCAGACCATCAAGGTGGGCACCCTGGGCACCCACCGGGCCCTGGGTCTGGCCATGGCCAAGGGAGCTCGATTCCTGCTGGCGAGCACCAGCGAGGTCTACGGGGACCCGGAGGTCCACCCTCAACCGGAGAGCTATTGGGGGCACGTCAACCCGGTGGGCCCACGGAGCATCTACGACGAGGCCAAGCGGGCCGCCGAAGCCTTCACGATGGCGTACCACAACCACCACGGGCTAGAGACCCGCATCGTGCGGATCTTCAACACGTACGGGCCGCGGATGAGGCGGCGGGACGGGCGCGCCGTGCCCGCCTTCGTCACCCAGGCCCTCGCCGGCGAGCCGATCACGGTCTTTGGGGACGGCTCTCAGACCCGGAGCCTCTGCTACGTGGACGATCTCGTCGACGGCATCGGACGGCTGCTGGCCAGCGATCACCCGCTGCCGGTCAACATCGGGAATCCGAGTGAGATCACGATGCTCGAGCTGGCACGCAGGGTCCGCGACCTCTGCGGGAGTGCGAGCGAGATCGTCTTTGAGCCCCTGCCGGTCGACGACCCCAGGCGGCGGCGACCGGACATCGGCCTGGCCCGCACTCTGCTGGAGTGGGAACCGCGCGTCTCCCTGGAGGACGGCCTGGCCAGGACCATCGCCTGGTGGAGGGGGAGCGACACCACCCCGGGAACGCGAGAGGTACGGCCGAGGCACCCCGCCGGGTTGGGGTAGGATGCCCGCGCCCTCGGAGCCGACGATCCAGCCCGGTGCCCCCGCAGATTCGGAGATCCCGCCCGGCCAGGCCGCTCCGACCGTGACGGAAGGTGGACGTCTGCAGCCGGCCCTCGCCGTGCTGGCACCGCTCCTCTTCCTCGCCGTGGCGCTGGCGGCACTGCGCCCCGGGCTCTTCACCGGCCACGACACCATCGTCGGGACCACCGGTGACCCCTCCTTCTCAATCTGGGCATTGCAATGGATGCC
>PLOF01000137.1 GCA_003142035.1 Candidatus Dormiibacterota bacterium | reverse complement strand
CAGCCTCCGCTGGCGGCTCACCCTCACCTACCTGGCGCTCATCGCCGTGCTCCTGGCCGGCCTCGGCACCTTCCAGTACCTGAGTCTCCGGAGCAGCCTCATCGACGGCCGCGTCCAGGCCCTGAGTGGCGACCTGCTGGCGGCGCAGAAGCTGTACGCGAGCGGCGCCCTGACGTCCACCACCGCCGCTGCCAAGGTGCGCACCCTGGCCACCCTGATCCGCTCGGCGTCGGGCCAGACCGTGACCGTCGCCCTCTTCGGTCCCGCGGGGGTCCGGCGCGACGTCATCCCGGCAGGCGCCGATCCCCCGCAGCTCGACCCGGGCCCCTTCGCCACGCTCCTCTCCCAGGGGGCCGGCCAGCACGAGATCATCGGCTCGGATCTCGTCGCCGGCTTCCCGGTGGGGGTGAAAGACCCCACGCTGGTGCGCACCACCGCGGTGGTCGAGGTCTCCGAGCCGATGACCCCGATCGACAACGTGCTCTCCGGCGACGTCGAGGGGCTCGCCATCGGAGGCGGCGTCCTCCTGCTCCTGGTGCTGATCCTGGGGCTGGTCCTGACCAGCACCGCCCTCCGACCACTTCGCCGTCTGACCGACACCGCCGGGCAGCTGGCCGGCGGCGACCTGCGGGCCCGGAGCCGGCTGGTTCCCCGCGGGGACGAGGTCGGACAGCTGGCCGGCGCCTTTGACCACATGGCGGACCGGATCGAGGAGGCGTTCGCCGTCCAGGTCGAGTCGGAGACCCGGGTGCGGCGGTTCATCGCTGACGCCTCGCACGAGCTGCGGACGCCGGTCACCGCTCTGGGCGGGTACATCGACGTGCTGCGGCGCGGCGCCGCGCAGAGCCCGGAGGCGCTGGACGCCGCCCTCGGCATGATGGCTCGAGAGTCGGATCGGCTCCGGGGGCTGGTCCTCGACCTGCTCACCCTCGCCCGGGTGGACGCCCGCAGCCAGCAGAAGCCCGAGGACCTCGATCTGGTGGCGGCGCTCGGCCGGCTGCTCGACGAGGCTGTGCCCGGGATGCCGCCGCAGGTGGTTCGAGACCTCTCGGGATCCCCGGTGATCGTGCGCTGCGACCGCGCGGCCCTCGCCACCGTCGTCCGCAACCTCCTCACCAACGCCGCCAAGTACGCCCCCGGCGCCCGCCAGGTGTGGTCGGTGCGGGCGGACGGTGCCCGGGGCCGGGTCGACGCGCACGACGACGGGCCCGGAATCCCGCCTGCCGACCTCCCCCACGTCTTCGAGCGCTTCTACCGGGGGGACGTAGCGAGGAGCCGAGCCGATGGCTCGGGCTCCGAGAGGAGGAGCCCCGGTACCGGGTATCGTGGTGAGAAGACCCGCAGTCGCGAGGAGGGGGGTAGTGGGTTGGGGCTCTCCATCGTGCAGGGACTCGTTCGCGCGCAGGGTGGCGACGTCGCCATCACCAGCGCCGAGGGCGACGGGACCACGGTCACCTTCTGGCTGCCGCTGGCGCGGGGTGGGGGTTCCAGCTAGAAGCGGGGGGGCGCCGGGAACGCCTCTCTGAGGCCGGCGATGCTCGCCAGCCATGCGTCGGTGATCTCCGCGACCGTCGCGCCCTCGGGAAACGTCAGCGGTTGGCCGAGCACGATCCGCACCAGGCGGCGGAAGTGCCGCGGCCGGATGTCGCCGATGTGCACGATGCCCTCGAGCCCGCGGACGATCATCGGCACCAGCGGAGCGCCCGTCTCCTGCACGATCCGCGCCGCGCCGCGCCGGGGACGCTTCTGGATCTCGCCGGGGGTGAAGCCGGCGGTCGCGATCCACACCACACCGCCCGCGCGGATCACCTCGCAGGCACGGGGGAGCGTGTCGGACCGGGTCGGGATGCCGCCCACCGCCCGGAAGAACCAGCCGAAGCTGCGGGACTCCAGGAAGCGCCGGTTGTAGATCGGCTGAACACGGCGGTCGACCAGGCCCAGCAGCGGGCCGTCGAAGTACGAGCTGTGATGGCCCGCGATGACGCACCCCTCGCGTGGGACGCTGCCCTCGATGCGCACCTTGAACACGATCCGGAGAAGCGTCAGGGCAACCGGACGGATGACCCGGTTCGCGACCTGCCGCTCAAACCACCGGCGCACCCCGGCGTCCTCGGCGTCCGGCGTCACAGCTACGGCGGGCCGTCCACGTAGTAGTGGCGTCTCCACCGGATGTAGAGGCCGGCCGCGAGCAGCACCAGGGCCAGCTCAAAGACGAGCGGCGTCGGGAAGTGGAAGGCGGCACCCAGGACCTTCCCGATGGACGATGACTTGGCACCCGGGGCCGGGGTCGGGGTGGCTCCGGTGGCCCGGCTGGACGGCGTCGGTGTGGCGGTCCCGGATGCCGGAAGCGTGGAGGTGCCCGCCGCCGCGGTGGTCAGCACAGGCGGCGACGGTGCGGCCGCATCCACCTCCCGGTAGACGGAGGCGTCACCCCCATACGGGTCGAGCGCGGCGATCACGGTCGCGTACGGCTGCCCGGGGGACACCGCGACGCTCTCCACCTCCTGGCGCGCCGGCTCCCCGGCGCTGTGGGTCGTCGGGAGCCCCTGGTTGGCGGCGGCGAAGCTCTGGCCCGCATCGGTGGAGCGGAAGAGACCGCCCCCGCTGCTCCCGCCGGCATCGGCTCCGGCGTAGACGAGGTTGGGGTCGAGCGGGCTGAAGGTGGCGTCGGTGAGATAGGTGTTCTGGGGGATGCCGGTGCTGGCGGTCCAGGAGGTGCCCCCGTCCCCGGAGCGGTACGTCCCCTTGGCCGTGGTGACGAGGATGGGGTTGGTCGTGATCGTCGCCGTGGTCGGGCCCGTGCTGATCGAGCTCACGACGTCCCCGGACGGCAGTCCGGAGCTGATCGTCTGCCACCCACCGTTGGTGGGGCTGCGCCGGTAGAGGAAGGCCAACCCGCTGTTCGGAAAGTCGACCCCCGCGAAGAACACCGGCCCCGAGGGGCCGGAGATACCCGCCAGGGCGCTGATGCTGTCGCCGGCCAGCCCGCCCGAGTACCAGGTCGCGCCGGTGGCAGAGAGGGCCACCCCGTCGTCGGTGCCGGCGGCCAGCCCACCGGTGGTCACCGCGATGTCTCTCACGTCCAGGTTCGGCAGGCCGGTGGAGTCGTTCGACCAGGAGGTGCCGCTGTCGACCGACACCCGCATGCCGGCGTTCGCGAGACCGGCGTAGATGGCCACCCCCTGACCCGGCTGGTCGCCGAAGGCGACAGCCCAGGCCCGGGAGCCGCGGAGCCCGGAGGAGGACCACGTGTTGCCCCCGTCCAGGCTGATGTAGACGCCGTTGTCAGTCGCGGCGGCGGCGAGCAGCGGGTCCTGCCGAGCGAAGGCGACCTGCCAGATCTCCCCGCTTCCGAGCCCCGGGAGGCTCCCCGCGGGCGCCCAGCCGGCCGCGCCGGCCGGCCCGGAGAGCACACCGGTGAGGAGGAGCGCGGCGGCTCCAGCCACTAGCGGTGCCGCGAGCCGTCTGGGCCGCAGCCGGTGGCGTGGGGAGTTCAGGTTCCTGATGGCGGTGGCGATCCGAATGGCTTCCAAAGGGCGGGCAAAAGAGGCGTGGCGCAGGGAGCATCCCCGCCCGGGCCGGCGGCGACGGCCGGCAAGTCGGGCCAGGATAACTCAGACCATGGAGCGGCGGACCAGGGTGTGCTCCCGGTCCGGGCCAACCGAAACCACGTCCACCGAGGCGCCGGCCAGCTCGCCGAGGCGCTCGACGTACGCCTGGCAGGCGGCGGGCAGGTCCTCGAACCGCCGGCAATCCCGGGTGGACGTCAGCCAGCCGGGCATCTCCTCGTAGACGGGCTCGGCGTGCTTGAGGTGGGAGATGTTGGACATGGGGTGATCCCAGTGCTCTCCCTTGCTCAGGTAGCCGGTCGCGATCCGGAGGGTCTCGATCTGGTCCAGCACGTCCACCTTGGTGATCGCCATCGAGTCGATGCCGTTGGTGTTGACCGAGTAGCGCGCGACGGCGGCGTCGAACCATCCCACCCGGCGTGCCCTGCCGGTCACCGTGCCGAACTCGCTCCCGACCTCGCGGATCAGCTCGCCCAGGGGTCCCTCCAGCTCGGTGGGGAAGGGGCCGTAGCCGACCCGGGTGGTGTAGGCCTTGAAGACGCCGATGGTCCGGGTGACCTTCGACGGCGGAATGCCGCTCCCCGTGAGCGCCCCGCCCGCGGTCGGAGCGGAGGAGGTGACGTAGGGATAGGTGCCCAGGTCCAGGTCGAGCATCGCCCCCTGGGCGCCCTCGCAGAGGATCCGGCGATCCTCGCGGAGCGCCCCCTGGATGATCGGGTAGATGTCGCGGATGCGCGGGCCCAGACGCTCGGCGTACTCGAGGTACTCGTCGAGGATCTCCCGCTCGTCGAACGGCTCGTGGTCGTAGAGGCGGGTCAGCGATTCGTTCTTGAGCCGGAGGACGAAGCGCAGCTTCTTCTCGAGGAACACCGGCTTGGTGAGGTCGCCGACCCGGAACCCGACTCGGCGCACCTTGTCCTCGTAGGCGGGGCCGATACCCCGATGCGTGGTGCCGAGGCGGTCGTCGCCGCGCTGCTGCTCGCCCAGCCGGTCGAAGACGGGGTGATACGGCATCACCATGTGAGCCCGGTCGCTGATCACCAGGTTGTCGGTGTTGACCCCATGCGTGTGCAGCTCGTCGAGCTCGGCGAGGAACGACTTGGGGTTGACCACCATCCCATGGCCGATGACGCAGGTGGTGGTGGGCGAGAGGATGCCGCTCGGGATCAGCCGGAACTTGAAGGTCTGACCGTCCACGACCACGGTGTGACCGGCGTTGTCACCGCCCTGGGAGCGCACGACCATGTCCACGGAGCCGGCGAGCAGGTCGATGACCTTTCCCTTGCCCTCGTCGCCCCACTGGCCGCCGATGAGGATGGTGACGCTGATGACCGGGCCTCCTGGGATGCGGATCGAGCACGCGCAGCGTATCCGGTCGCGCCCTGGCCCGGGGGCCACGGGCCGGCTCAGGCCCGGAGCCAGAGCTCGATGGGGTCGTCCCCGGGGCGGAACCCGGCCGCCTCGGCAATCGCGGCCGCGTCGGAGAGCCCGGCGGCCAGATCCTCGGGACGGTGGGCGTCGCTGCCAAAGCTGATCGCCTCGCCGCCCGCCTCGTGCCACCAGCGCAGCGGCAGCGGCCCGGGGCAGGGGCCTCGCGGCGGGCCCATGGCCCGGCTGCTGTTGACCTCGAGGGCTCGCCCGCTCCGGGCCAGCGCGACCATGACGGCTCGGTACTCCTCCTCAAAGTCCCGCTCGTCGAACCTGAGCGTCGCGTGCGGCCAGTACCGCTTGGGATAGTCGATGTGGGTGAGGATGGCGAAGGGAGCCGAGCTCTCCGCCAGCTCGCAGGTGGCGACCAGGTAGCGGCGGAATCGGGAGGCCGCGTGCTCCGGCGAGAGCAGCTCGGGCACGCTCATGTCGACCAGCTCACCGTCCAGGTCGATGCAGTGCATCGATCCGAGGACGCGGTCGAGCGGGCGGTGGGCGAGCAGCCGCGCCACCTGGTCGGGGAAGAGGTTGGGCTCGCCCAGCTCCGCACCCGACTCGATGCGCAGGCCGGGATACGCCGCCCGGCACCGGTCGATAGCCTCCCAGTAGCCGGCGATGTCGAGGTATCCACTCCGGGAGGGGCTGACCGGCGTCCGCACCGGCCACCGATGCCCGGGGATGTGCCCCTGCGACCAGTCCCAGCGGCTCGGGGAGGCCGGTCTGCCCGTCGAGCCGGGGTCCTTCCTGGAGCCCGACGCCGCCGATGCGTCGTCGCCGGTGGGGCACGGCACCCAGGCGTTGAAGTCGGCGTGCTCCGTGAAGGCGACCGCGGGGAGGCCCAGCAGGACGGCGCGGGCACAGGTGGCCATCATCTCGCCATGAGCCGCGTCCCACGACCACTCGGTGTGGACGTGACGGTCGGGCACCAGCGTGAGATCGGGCACGGCTCGCAATCCTGTCATTTCCGGCGCAGGCCGGCGCGCCGAGCTGCGCTACCGTCGGTCTGGTGAGTGCGGAGCAGCTCGACGCCGTGGCCCAGCCCGCGCCCGCCCGGCCAGGCGCCGGCGCGGTCCGGGTCGCCGAGGTCACCGCCGAGAGCGCAGTCGACGAGCTGCCCGAGCTGCCCCTCCACCTCGCCGGGGAACCGGGCACGGTCGCCGTGCAGCTCCGCACCACGGTGCGGAGGGTGGCCGTCGGCGCCGGACTGGCCCGCAAGCCCGATCTCCTGGCCGCCGTCCGAGCCCTCCCCGGGCTGCCCGGCCTGGCCACCAGCCCGGCGGGGGGCACCTTCGTCATCGGTGGCCCGGGCTGGATGGGGCTCTGCGCGGTCGGGGTGCCCCCTCCCGAGCGCGGGATGCCCCTCGACTGGATGAATGATTCGCTCGGCGCCTGGTTCCGCACCGCCCTCGCCGGATTCGGCGTGAGCGCCGCCACCGGGCGCGTCGAGGGTGGCTGGTGCCCGGGATTCAGCGACGTCGCCGTGGATGGCCGCAAGCTGATCGGTCTGGGGTACCGGGTAACCCGCGACTGGGTGGTGATGCGCGGGATGATGGCGGTCGCGCCCATCGCCGAGGACGACATGGACCTCCTGATCGCGTGCCACCGTCTGATCGGCGTCGAGGTCGTGCCCGCGGCCAACACCTCGCTCGCCGAGGCCGCGGGCAGTCCCGGCCTCGGCGTTGACGAGGTCATCGAGCGCTGGCGAGATGTCCACACGAGCGCCGGCTGACCCCGGGCCCGGTCCCGCCGCGCCAGCGCCGGCGACGACCGCCTGGGGCCCGCTCGTCCCCCTCCTCATCGCCGCGGTCGCCCTGGGGATCGTGGTGCTGGCCCCGACCCTGTACAGCGATCCCAACGGGCTCGACCCCTACACCCTGCGAACCGGCGGCGTCGCGCTCGGGCTGCTGGCCGTCTCCCTGGCCGTGCCCGGCCTGGCCCGTGCCCGTCTGGTTCTCGTCAGTCTTGTCGCGATCACGGTCTCCTGGTCGGCCTTCCTCGGGGCACCGACGGTGCTCGCCCACTTCGGGGTCCAGCAGACCGGCGACCAGGCCAACCTCAACGCCTCGGTGGCGTGGTGCGGCGTCACCGTCCTCATCCTCGGCATCGTGTGGCTGGTGGCGCGCCGCGAACGTCCCCACCTCCGGGTGCTCCACCTCGGCTGGCCGGCCCTCGCCTTCACGGTGGGGGGGACCGTCCTCTTCCTCGTGGTATTCCTGCTCATCCCCGCCTCCCTGCTCGGGCGCGAGGGGCTCGCGATCCCCGCGCTGGTGCGTGACGCGCCCTGGCTGATCCCCGCCAACATCCTCCAGGGCGCCGCGCAGGAGCTCCAGTTCCGCGGGCTCCTGCTCGGCAGCCTGGAACGGCTGACCTCACCGCTCGTGGCCAACGCCGGCGCGGCGGTGGTCTTCGGGCTCGCCCACCTGGCGATCGTCTACCAGGGCCCGATCGCCCCCTTCGTCCCGCTCACCATGCTGCTCGGCTTCGTGCTCGGCTGGGTCACCCAGAAGACCGGCTCGCTCTGGCCGGCGATCGTGGTCCACGGGGTGGCGGACGTCGTGGTCACTCTGGCCGTGCTGCCCGGCCTGTACGGCTTCTGACCTGGATCGGTGAGCGGCCGGGCCGCGACGCGACGGGGTCAGCCTCGGGGGGCGGGCTTGACGACGGTGCCCGTGGCCGCGCTCTTCCGCGCCGCCTCGATCACCGCGAGCACGTCCCACCCGGCCTGGGCCGGCACCGGGACCGGCGCCTCCCCGCGGACCGCCGCCGCCATGCCCGCATAGAAGTCGCCGTAACGTCCGGCGGGCAGCGGCACCTCGCGCCCCGGGCCGTCCTCGCCGCCCTGGGTGAGCACGGCACGCTGGCTGCCGTCCGGCTGCCCGTAGCCGGGCTCGCCGGGTCGTCCCCCGCCCACGATGTACGGCTCCTGGGGGTCCAGTCCCCAGACCTCGAGAGCCCCACGGCTGCCCCACACGCGCCAGCGAGGCCCGGTCGACGGGGCGAGGGCGCTCATCCAGAGGTGGGCCCGGGCACCGCCCTGGAACTCGAGGGCGAGGAAGCAGTCGTCGTCGGCGACCGCCCCGGGGCGCGCCGCCGCGATCTCCGCGTACACCCCGCGTGGCTGTCCGAGGAGGAGCAGCGCCTGGTCGATGAGGTGAGCGCCGAGGTCCATGAGGAGCCCGCCTCCAGCTTCGGAGGAGGTCTCCTCCCGCCAGGACTTCGTGTTGACCTCCGGACGGAAGCGCTCGAAGCGGCTCTCGATGCGGAACAGGCCCCCGAGCCGATCCTTCTCGACCAGCTCGCGCAGCAGCAGGAAGTCGCTATCCCACCTGCGGTTCTGAAAAACCGCGAACACGCCGCCGGCGCGCTCGGCCGCCGCCAGCATCGTCCCGGCCTCCGCGGTGCTGAGCGCCATCGGCTTGTCCACCACCACTGCGAGCCCCAGACCCAGGGCGGCGATCGCCAGAGGAGCATGGAGGTGGTTGGGGGTGGCCACCACCACCAGGCCGATCCCAGCGGTGTCGTTCCAGAGCTCGTCGGGGGTGGCGAGAAGGCGGGCTTCGGGGAAGTCGCGCTGCGCTTTCTGGCGCCGCTCGGGGTTGGCGGTGACGATGGCGCGCACCTCGAGATCGGGGTCCGCGGCCACCAGCGGTGCGTGGAAGACCTGGCCGGCAAGCCCGTACCCGATCAGTGCGACGCCGATGCGATCCATGAGAAGAAGTCTGGCACGCGACCCCTACCGCACGCCGGGCGGTGACAAGGCGCGCGAACCGGTATGCTCGAACCCTCCACCCCTGCGATGCGGAGACGGCCGGATGACCCAGTCAGGCGACCCCCTCACGGATCCCGGATCCTCCGGAAAACCGGACCCCAGCTCGCCGTCCCCCCTGGGTGACCAGTCCAGCTGGTACACGCCGTGGACGCCGGATCCCAGCAGCACGCCGCCGATGGCCCCACCGCCCGGGAGCGAGCCGGCCTCGGCCTACCCTCCGCCCGATCCCTCCGCCCCCTGGGGTGCGCCCCATCCAGGCGCGGCCCCTCAGCCGGGGCCCTTCGGGGCGCCGCCCAACGACGCCGGCCCTCCGCCGTCGCCCTACGGCATGCCGCCGAACGCCGCCGGAATGCCCGACCCGGCGGGCTTAGGCCCCGCTCCCTACGGACAGGGACCTTACGGACCCGGCCCGGGTTACCCGGGCATGGGCTATCCCATGATGGGCATGGGTATGCGGCGCGGCATGCGCCCCATGGGAGGGGCGTACCTCCGCCGGCGGGGCATCAACACCACCGTGATCGGCGCGGTGATCCTGGTGGTCGGGATCGTCATCACCGTGGGCACCTACAGCGCGGCCTCCAGCAGTGCCACCGGCGGGGGCTACTACGTCCCCTGGGGGCTCATCGTCATCGGGGGTCTGTGGATCATCCGGGGATTGACGATGCTCGCACGGTCGACGAGACTCCCCTGACCCGGTCCGAGCCGCCCCGTCGACGGACGGTGCGCAGGGCTCGGCTGCTCGTCGCCGCGNNAGCGGATTCGTCGCGGCTGCCGCGCCGCCTCCGGCGGCCCCCGCGACGGTCACCGCCGGCTCGCGCACCTGGTCCATCAACGCCGCCGGGGAGGTGATGGTCGCCGAGGGCGGCGGGGCTGCCCGCCGCGACCCGGGTGGCCCCGAGCTCGGGCCGGGCGCCCATCTCATCGCCGCCCCCCTCGCCGTGCCCGGCTTCGTGGTCGCGGTCAGCGCCGGAGGGACGGTCTGGCGGCGAGACCCGAGCGGCGCCTGGTCGGTTTCCTTGGCGCTCCTACCGGCAACCCTCATCACCGGGACCCCGGCGGTCACCTCGATCGCCGGCTTCAACACCGTTGCGGCGAGCGGTGTCGTCTACATCGGGACCGCCGGGTACGGAACCCTGCTCACCTCGGACGGCGGCGACGACTGGGTGCGCGCGGATCCCGGGCTCCCTGACGACGTGCTCAGCCTGGCCGCGGATGCCTCGGGCACCGCTCCGGCCATCTGGGCGGGCACCAGCCAGGGGCTCTACGTGCACCACCTCCAGGCGGAGCCGACCATCCCGAATTACTCGGGCGGCAGCCTCACCGGCAAGTGGCTCATCACCATCGCCCTCGGCCTGGTGGTGATCGCCCTGGCCGGCGTGGCCCTGATCGTCTGGTCACGACGCCGGGGTGACAGATCCCCTACATGACCTTTATCGTGCTTGGCAAGAATGGTACAGTTCATGTAGGACATGACCNNCGCCCGTGACCCTGGTCCGCATGATGCTGACCCGCCTCCGCCTCTACCGGCTGCAGGTCTCGATCGTCCTGGGGCTGATCGTCATCCAGACGGTCCTCGGCCTCTACCTCCCCAACCTCACCGCCGACATCATCAACAACGGCATCGCCAAGGGGGACGTCGGCTACATCTGGCGCACCGGCGGGTGGATGCTGGCGCTGACCCTGCTGAGCGGGGTGGCCGCCGTCATCGCCACCTACTTCGCCTCGCGCACCTCGATGGGGGTGGGCCGCGACCTGCGCGCCACCGTCTTCTCGCGGGTCATGCGCTTCTCCGCGCGCGAGATGAACAGCTTTGGCACCGCCTCCCTGATCACGCGCAACACCAACGACGTCCAGCAGATCCAGATCTTCCTGCAGATGGCGCTGACGCTCATGGTGGCGGCCCCGATCATGATGGTCGGCGGCGTGATCATGGCCATCCACGAGGACGCCACCCTCTCCCTCCTCCTGGTGGTGGCGGTGCCCCTCATGGCCGTGCTGGTCCTCACCATGCTGTTCGTCGCCGTACCCCAGTTCAAGTCGATGCAGGTGAAGATCGACCGGATCAACCAGGTGCTGCGCGAGCAGATCACCGGCGTCCGGGTGATCCGCGCCTTCGTCCGGACCGAGGACGAGGAGCGCCGTTTCGCCACCGCCAACGCCAGCCTCACCGCGACCGGCCTGCGGGTCAACCGGATCTTCGTGCTGGCCATGCCGGCGCTGATGGGGATCATGAACCTCTCCAGCGTCGCGGTCCTCTGGTTCGGCGGCCACCTGATCAGCAGCGGCCAGATGCCGATCGGCAACCTCACCGCCTTCCTCGCCTACATCATGCAGATCCTGATGTCGGTGCTCCTCGCCGTGGTGATGGTGATCCTCGTCCCGCGCGCCCAGGCGAGCGCCGACCGCATCGCCGCGGTGGAGCGTGTCCAGCCTGCCACCACCAGCCCGGAGCATCCGCTCACCCCATCCAGCTCCAAGGGGATCATCGAGTTCCGCAACGTCAGCTTCGGCTACCCGGGCGGTGAGGACCTGGTGCTGCGCGACCTCTCCTTCCGGCTCCAGCCGGGGCAGACCACCGCGATCATCGGCGGCACGGGCGCCGGCAAGACGACCCTGCTGAATCTCATCCCGCGCTTCTTTGACCCCACCTCGGGCGCGGTGCTGATCGACGGCGTCGATGTCAGGGACCGCGCTCTCGAGGAGCTGTGGGCCGGCATCGGGCTGGTCCCCCAGCAGGCATACCTCTTCGGCGGCACGGTCGCGGACAACCTGCGCTTCGCCGCCGAGGATGCCACCGACGCCGACGTCTGGCACGCTCTCCAGGTGGCCCAGGCACGCGATTTCGTGGCCACCATGGACGGGCAGCTCGAGGCTCCCATCGACCAGGGCGGGACCAACGTCTCGGGCGGCCAGCGCCAGCGGCTGGCCATCTCCCGGGCCATCGTCAAGCGACCGCTCATCTACCTTTTCGACGACTGCTTCTCGGCCCTGGACGCGACCACCGACGCGCGGCTGCGTGCGCAGCTCAGCGCCGAGACACGCAACGCCACGGTGGTGATCGTCGCCCAGCGGGTGAGCACCATCCTCAACGCCGACCGGATCATCGTTTTGGACGACGGCGCCGTCGTCGGGTCCGGGACCCACCAGCAGCTGATGGTCTCCTGCGAGGAGTACCGCGAGATCGTCGTCTCCCAGCTCGGGGAGAACGCGGCATGATGCGGGGGCCCGGGGGCGGGCACGGCAGAGGCGGCTTCGGCGGGCCCGGCCGGGGCATGGCCGCCGCCGGTCCCCCCAAGAGTGCGAAGGATCTCTGGGGAGCGCTGCGCCAGCTGGTGGCGCGGCTCCGCCCCGAACGCGGGCGGATCGCCGCCGCCGCGCTGATCGGGTCGGCGGGAGTCGGATTCCTGGTGGCCGCGCCCCGGATCATCGGCAATGCGACCAACCTGCTCTTCGACGGCCTCATCGGGAAAGAACTCCCGGCGGGCATGTCGCAGGCGCAGGCCGAGGCGTATCTGAGACTTCACGGCAACGGCCAGCTGGCGCAGATGCTGACCGGTACCACGGTGAGCCCCGGCCACGGGATCGACTTCAACCAGCTGGGCGTCAGCCTAGGGGTGATCGCCCTGCTCTACCTGGTGGGCGCCGTCTTCAGCTGGGCCCAGGGTTACATCATGGCCGGGGTGGCGCAGCGCACCGTCTCGGGGATGCGCCGCGACGTGGAAGCCAAACTGGCCCGGCTGCCCCTCCAATACTTCGACAGCCATCCTCACGGCGACGTGCTGAGCCGGGTGACCAATGACATCGACAACGTGACCACGACCCTGCAGCAGGGTCTGAGTCAGCTCCTCACCTCGATTCTCACCATCATCGGCGTGCTCGCGATGATGCTGTGGATCAGCCCGCTGCTGGCCCTGATCTCGCTGGTGATGGTGCCGATGTCGATTGGGGTCACGTTCCTGGTCGCGCGGCAATCCCAGAAGCAGTTCACCTCCCAGTGGGCCCGCACCGGCACCGTGAACAGTCTCGTGGAACAGACCCACACCGGCCATGCCCTGGTCCAGGTCTTTGGCCGCTCCCGCCGGACGGTGGAAGAGTTCGACCGCGAGAACGAGGCACTGTACGAGCCCAGCTTCCGGGCCCAGTTCCTCTCCGGGATCATCCAGCCGGCGATGATGTTCCTCTCCAACCTCAACTACGTGGCCATCGCCGTCATCGGTGGGTACCTGACGGTCAATGGAGCCATGTCGCTGGGCGACATCCAGGCCTTCATCCAGTACTCGCGCCAGTTCACCAACCCGATCATGCAGATCGCCAGCCAGATGAACCTGCTGCAGTCGGGGCTGGCCTCCGCCGAGCGGGTCTTCGAGTTCCTGGCCGCTGACGAGCAGGTGCCCGAGCGCTCCGCCCTGGCGACGCTGCCCGCCCCCGAAGGGCGGGTCGTCCTGGAGAACGTCTCCTTCCGCTACCAGCCCGACACGCCGCTCATCCAGGACTTCGACCTGGAGGTGGAGCCGGGTGAGACGGTCGCCATCGTGGGGCCCACCGGAGCCGGGAAGACCACCATCGTCAACCTTCTCATGCGCTTCTACGAGATCGACGCCGGGCGCATCTACATGGACGGCGTGGACGCGCGCGACCTCTCCCGGGAGACCATCCGGAGCATGTTCGGGATGGTGCTCCAGGACACCTGGCTCTTCGCGGGGAGCGTCCGGGACAACATCGCCTACGGCAAGAGCGGCGCGAGCACCGACGAGGTGGTGGCCGCCGCCAAGGCCGCTCACGCCGACCACTTCGTGCGCACCCTTCCCGACGGCTACGACACCGTCCTGGACGAGGATGCATCCAACATCTCCGCCGGCGAGCGTCAGCTCCTGACCATCGCCCGCGCCTTCCTCTCCGACCCGACCATCCTGATCCTCGACGAGGCCACGAGCAACGTCGACACCCGCACCGAGGTGCTCATCCAGGAGGCGATGGCGCGCCTCCGCCATGGGCGCACCAGCTTTGTGATCGCCCACCGGCTTTCGACGATTCGCAACGCGGACACCATCGTCGTCATGAACAGCGGGCGGATCGTGGAGCAGGGCAGCCACGCCGAGCTCATGGCGCGCCGCGGCTTCTATTACGACCTCTACGCCAGTCAGTTCGCCAACACGCTGGAGGAGGTGAGTTGATCCCGGACGCGGGCCCCCACTCCCCCCCGGGTTCCCGGTCCGAGCTGATCGACCAGTTCCTCGAGCTGCAGCCGCGCATGCGCCGCCGGCTCACCCGGGTCATCCCCCCCTACGTCCATTCGGAGATGGATGAGGTGACCTTCCAGCAGATGCACGCGCTGCATGTCATCGCCCTGCGAAGCGGCGTGACCATGGGCGAGCTCGCCGGCTGTCTCGAGGCCGCCTCGCTGAGCAGCGCGACCCAGATGGCCGACCGGCTCGTGAAGCTCGGCCTCGTCGAGCGGATGAGCGATCCCGGCGACCGCCGGCTCGTGCGGGTCGCGCTCAGCCCTCGGGGTCGGGATCTGCTGCTGCGTCGTGAGGCCGCCTGGCGTGAGGGCATGGGCAAGGCGTTGGAGAGGCTCACCGACGACGAGTGCGCCACCTTGCTGAGGCTTCTCGAACGGCTGACCGGGGCCCCAGCGGGGGAGACCGGGGCCGGGACCGCGCCTGACGCCTGACGTCACGCACCGCCGCGCCCCCCGGTCGGCGCGCGGTACCCCCAATGCCGGCGAGAGGGAGACGGCCGGATGGTGACGGTCACTAGTATCTGAACCGCCTCGTCCTCTGCGCCCCGGGCCCATCGTCCGCGCGTCTCGGGTTCCGGGCGAGGCGTTCACCTCCGACTGGCTTCCATCTGTCCGCGACCATGAGCACCCCCACAACGCTTCCCCCCACGTACCGGAGCCTTCTCAGAGTCAGGGGGCTTCCGCGTCTGATGGTGGCGGCGCTGCTGGGGCGCATCGGCAGCCAGATGTGGGCGATCGCCCTCGTGCTCTTTGCCCTGCAGCGCTTCCACTCCCCCGCCATCGCCGGCATCACCGTGTTCGCCGGCGCCTTTCCGGGGGTCGTGGTCAGCCCGCTGGCCGGGGCCCTGCTCGATCGGAACGGTCGGGTCCGTCTGATGATGCTCGACTACTCCGTCGCCGCCGGCGCCCTCACGCTCATCGTGGTCCTCACCGCGACCGGGGTCCTCAACGCCGGCCTCCTCATCGGCATCGCCGCCATCGGATCGCTCACCAATCCGCTGAGCGGCGCGGGCGCCCGGACGCTCTTCCCCGTGATGGTCCCCCACCATCTCTGGGACCGCGCCAACGCGGCCGACAGCACCGGATTCGTGCTCGCCGCGGTGATCGGGGCGCCGCTCGCCGCGGTGGTCGCAGGGCTGGTGGGCCGGCCGGCCGCACTGGCCGCCACCGCCGCCGTCTTCGTCGCCGCCGGGCTGTCCCTGCTCCGGATGCCCCCGCTGCCGGGACCGCGCGCTCGGTCATCGTCGCGCTCTCTCGCGAGCGACGCCTGGGCGGGTCTCGCCCACGTGGCCCGAAATCCGACCTTGAGGGGCATCGCGGTCAGCATCGCGGTTTCCAACGTCGCCTCAGGCCTGCTCATCGTCGCTCTCCCCGTGCTCGTCCTCGACCGCTTCGACCAGAACGCCGCCATGGTGGGGGTCCTCTGGGCGATCAGCGCCGCCAGCGGCGGGACCGTCTCCCTCGCCCTCGGCCATCGGGGCACTCAAGGGCGTGAGCGACGCCTGATGGTGGCCGGGCTCCTCGCCATGGGCGTGGCGCTGGCGCTTCTCGCGGTCGCCCCCGATCTCGCCGTGGTGACCGTGGCCATGCTCGTCTACGGAGGTTCCGGCGGTCCCCTCAATGTCGGCATGTGGTCGATGCGCCAGCGCCGCACCGACCCAGCCTGGTATGGCCGAGCCATGGCGGTGAGCATGTCGCTCAACTCGGTGGGCACCCCGATCGGCTCCGCCGTCGCCGGACCACTGATCGGTGCGGGTCTGCTGGTCGCGCTCGCGGTGGCCGCCGGCTTCGCCTTCGCCGCCTCGGCGGTGACGGTGCTCCTGATCCCCGGCTCCGACCGTGAGGCCGGGCCTCCGGAGGTGCCCCGCCCGGTCGAGGTCCCACGCACCGCCCCAGAGGCCGAGCTGGCGGAGCTGCGCACCGCCCGATGAGCCGCTCAACAGCGCTCGGCCCGCGCACGCCTGATCACCGGGATGGCGCCGGCACCACCGGCACTCTCACCTACCGCAGCCTGCTCCAGGTCCGCGGGCTGCCCCGCGTGATGGTGGCGGCGCTGCTCGGCCGCATCGGGGGGCAGATGTGGACGGTCGCCCTCGTGCTTTTTGCCCTGCAGCGCTTCCACTCCCCCGCGATCGCCGGCATCACGGTTTTCGCCAGCGCCTTTCCCGGGACCGTTTTCAGCCCCATCGCCGGCGCCCTCCTCGATCGCTCCGGGCGAATCCGGCTGATCATGCTCGACTACTCCGTCGCCGCCTTGACCCTGACCCTGATCGTGATCCTCGGCGCCACCGGGGTTCTCAGCGCAGGCCTCCTGATCGGCATGGCGGCGCTCGGCTCGTTCACCAACCCGCTGAGCAGCGCCGGGGCCCGGACCCTCTTCCCCATGCTGGTGCCCCGCCCCCTCTGGGACCGGGCCAACGCGGCCGACAGCGCCGGTTACGTGGTCGCCGCCGTCATCGGAGCCCCTCTGGCCGCCGTGATCGCGGGGCTGATCGGCAGGCCCGTCGCCCTGGTGGCGACCGCGGTCGTCTTCGTCGCCGCCGTGCTCTCGCTGCTGGGAATGAAGCCGCTGCCGCTGCCCCCGTTGGAGCCCCGGTCCCAGTCCGTCGTCCGCGACGCCTGGGCGGGGCTCGTCTACGTTGCCCGGAACGCCTCCCTGCGTGGCCTGGCGATCAGTCTCTCGGTGTCCAACGTGGCCTCCGGGATCCTGATCATCGCCCTCCCCGTCCTGGTCCTCGACCACTTCCACCAGAACGCCGCCATCGTCGGCGTCCTCTGGGCGCTCAGCGCCGTCAGCGGCGGGGTCGTCGCCATCGTCCTCGGCCATCGGGGCAGCCAGGGGCGCGAGCGCCCCCTGATCGTCGCCGGGCTGCTCGCCATCGGGGTGGCCCTGGTGCTCCTGGCGGTCGCCCCCAACCTCCTCGTGGTGGCCCTCGCCATGCTCGTCTTCGGGGGCGCCGGCGGGCCGATCGACATCGGGATGTTCTCGATGCGGCAGCGCCGCACCGACCCGGATTGGTATGGACGGGCTTTCGCGATCAGCATGTCCCTCAATTACGTGGGCAACCCGATCGGGTCCGCGGTCGCGGGGCCGATCCTCGGGGCGGGACTGCTGGCCGCGCTCGCCGTGGCCGCCGGCTTCGCCTTCGCCGCATCCCTGGTGACCGTGATGCTCGTTCCCGACCAGGCACACCACGCCAGGTCCGAGACGGGCCCCCGCCCCGCCTCAGAGCCCCGCCCCCCTGGATGAGCCGAGCTCGCCGCGTGCGCCCCGCCCGATAACCCGCTCACCGTGGTGGTCTGCCATGATCGCTGGCGGAGATGGCAGATCAGCGATCTGGGGTTGCCGACCCCGCAGGAGCGTTGCGCAGGCCTCCGCGCGTCTTCTCCATCGTCCTCGCGGGCGGCGAGGGCAAGCGGCTCTGGCCGCTCACCAAGGACCGGGCCAAGCCGGCCGTCCCCATCGGCGGCGTGTACCGGCTCATCGACTTCGTGCTGAGCAACCTGGTCAACGCTGAGTTCACCCGGATCGCCGTGCTCACCCAGTACAAGAGCCACAGCCTCGACCGCCACATCAGCCAGGCCTGGAGGCTCTCCCCGCTGCTCGGCAACTACGTCACCCCGGTGCCGGCCCAGATGCGCCGCGGGCCGCGCTGGTTCTCGGGGTCGGCCGACGCGATCTACCAGAACTTCAACCTCCTGGGCGATGAGAAGCCCGACTACGTCCTCGTCTTCGGGGCGGACCACCTCTACCGGATGGACCCGCGCCAGATGCTGGCGAAGCACATCGCGAGCGGGGCCGGGGTGACCGTCGCCTCGGTCAAGGTCCCCACCTCCCAGTGCAGCGAGTTCGGGGTCATCGAGTGCCAGGGCGACCGCATCACCGCCTTCCACGAGAAGCCGGCCCACGCCGACGGCCTGCCCGACGACCCGGAACACTGCCGCGTCTCGATGGGCAACTACGTCTTCACCGCCCCCTTCCTGGTCGACGTCCTGGTCGAGGACGCCGAGAAGCACACGAGCCGCCACGACATCGGCGGCGACATCATCCCGCGCCTCGTGGAGAGGGGGGAGGCGTCGGTCTACGACTTCGAGTACAACGTCGTCCCGGGAAGCACCGAGCAGGACCATGGCTACTGGCGCGACGTGGGGACCCTCGACTCCTACTACGACGCCCAGATGGACCTGGTCTCGGTGGTCCCGATGTTCAGCCTCTACAACCTGGAATGGCCGATCTATTCGTTCTACGGACCGCTGCCACCCGCCAAGTTCGTCTTTGACGAGGACGGTAACCGGGGATTCGCCGTGGACTCGATCGTGGCCCCCGGGGTGATCGTCTCCGGTGGCACGGTGCGCGGCTCGGTGCTCTCTCCCGGGGTGCGCGTGGGGCGCGGCGCCACCGTGGAGGGCAGCGTTCTGCTGGACGGGGTCGAGGTCGGCGAGGGCGCGATGATCCGCAACGCCATCATCGACAAGGAGGTGGTGGTGCCCCCCGGCGCGGTCATCGGTCAGGACCCCAAGATCGAGGCCCGGCGCTTCACGGTCTCCGACAAGGGCATCGTCGTGATCCCCAAGCGCCAGGTCATCGAGCCCCTCGACTGATGCGGGTCGGAATCCTCACCCGGGAGTACCCCCCGGAGGTGTACGGCGGTGCCGGCGTTCACGTCGAGTACCTGACCCGAGAGCTCGCCCGCCACGTCGAGGTGCGCGTGCACTGCTTCGGGGAGCCACGCAGCTCGCCGCTGGTGGCCGCCGCCTACCAGCCGTGGGAGGCGCTCCAGGGAGGGAGGCCCGAGGACGCCGCGCTGGCGGTGATGTCGGTGGACCTCGCCATGGCGGGAGGGCTGGAGGGGATGGACCTGGTGCACTCGCACACCTGGTACGCGAACCTTGCCGGGCACCTGGCGAAGCTGCTCTGGGACGTCCCTCACGTCTGCACCACCCACAGCCTCGAGCCGCTCCGCCCCTGGAAGGCCGAGCAGCTCGGGGGAGGCTACGCCCTCTCGCTCTTCTGCGAGCGCACTGCCCTGCTCTCCGCCGACGCGGTGATCGCCGTCTCGGAGGCGATGCACCAGGATCTGCTCGCCTGCTATCCGGACGTCGACCCCGGCCGCGTCCACACCGTCCACAACGGCATCGACGCGCGGGGGTACGTCCCGGACCGCGGGGACGACGCCCTGGTCCGTCACGGCATCGATCCCGGCCGGCCGCTCATCGTCTTCGTCGGTCGGATCGCCCGTCAGAAGGGCCTCGATCATCTCCTCCGCGCCGCTGCGCAGATCGACCACGCCGCTCAGCTCGTGCTCCTCGCCGGCGCGCCCGACACGCCGGAGATCGCCGCCGAGATCCGGGAGCTCTGCGATGCGGCGCAGGCGGCGGGAACCTCCCTGGTGTGGATCGAGGAGATGGTGCCGCGACCCGAGCTGATCCAGGTTCTGAGCCACGCCACCGTCTTCGTCTGCCCCTCCATCTACGAACCATTTGGCCTGGTCAACCTCGAGGCGATGGCCTGTGAGGCAGCGGTGGTCGCGAGCGCGGTCGGCGGCATCCCGGAGATCGTCGTCGACGGGGAGACCGGCTACCTGGTCCCCTGCGACGCCGAGGCGGTGGCCTCCGACACGACGGCGGCCCGGCACTTCGAGGCCACTCTCGCGGAGAGGATCAATCAGCTGATCGCCGACCCCGATCTCGCGACCCGGCTCGGCATGGCCGGGCGGCGCCGGGTGCTGGAGAGGTTCACCTGGGAACAGGTCGCCCTGCGCACCGTCGAGGTGTACCGGCAGGCGATCACGGCGCACGCGGCCGAGACGGGTTAGCAGGAGCCCCTNNCGCCGGAAGTGGGCCCGTCCGATCAGGCCCCGGTGGGAGTCGTTGTTCTCGCTCCCGGGCAGCGGGCCGAGCACTGCCGCGACAGCGGTGGCGAGGCGGCGCCGGCCGCGGCGCTCCCACTCCGCCCCGCCCACCGTCATGCCCGCGGCCTCCACCGCCTCGGCGAAGTCCCACGCCCGGAGGTAGCGCTGGCGCGGCGACTTGGCCATCCCGAAGCGCGCCAGTGGCGCGATCTCCTCGGGCAGCTCGGGGCCGGGCAGGGGAGCGTCCAGGTGCTGGTCGCGCACGGTGGAGGCTCCGCCCAGGTAGGGGGGCGCCCCGGTCAGGCACTCGATGAGGACCACCGCCGCCGCGTAGAGATCGGTCTCGATGCTCGGCTCCTCGCCGCGCCACAGCTCGGGCGCCATGTACTCCGGCGTCCCCTGCATCCAGCGTCCGCCCGCGGTGCGGGCGAACATCCCCAACTCCGCCACGCGGGAGACCCCCTGGCGGTCGACCAGGATCTTCTCCGGGCGCAGATCGCGGTGGAGTATCCCCTCGCGGTGCGCCGACTCCAGTCCCAGCAGGGTGTCGCGCAGCACCACCAGCGTGGTCTCCACGTCCCGAAGGGTCCCGGCCGCGGCCATCAGCTGGCGCAGCCAGGCCCCGTCCACGTAGTCGGTCACCAGGGCCATCCCGAAGGCGTCCTCGACGTAGGCGCGGGTGCGGACCACGTAGGTGCCGTCGAGGTGGGCGACGATCTGTGCCTCGGCCCGGAACCGCCGCAGGAAGAGGGGATCGCCGAGGTACTCCTGGGGTAGCTGCCGGAGGGTGACGACGGCGCCATCCTCTGCGCGCGTCGCGTCGGCGCCCAGAGCACCGGCCTCCGTTGCCCCGTCAGTCGGCATGCATCCCCGTCGCGACCCGGCCCCGTGGATTGAGCGTAATTGCGAGTTGGGACCAGCTCGTTCCACGCATGGTGATGGGCGCGCATGATCGATGTCAACGCGGCCGCCCGGGACGCCCTGGAAACGCTTCTTCGCGGCCTCCCGCTGCGATAGCCTCAGCGCAGTGCCCAACCGCCTCGCCACCGCATCCAGCCCCTACCTCCGCCAGCACGCCGGCAACCCGGTCGATTGGTATCCCTGGGGCGAGGAGGCGATGAGGACGGCACGCGAGACGGACCGCCCCCTCCTCCTCTCGGTCGGCTACAGCGCCTGCCACTGGTGCCATGTGATGGCGCACGAGTGCTTCGAGGATCCGGGGATCGCCGCCGTGATGAACGAGCTCTTCGTCAACGTCAAGGTCGACCGCGAGGAGCGCCCCGACGTGGATGCCGTCTACATGGAGGCGGTCCAGGCGATGACCGGCCAGGGGGGCTGGCCGATGACGGTATTCCTCACCCCCGTCGGCGTCCCCTTCTTCGGCGGTACGTACTTCCCTCCCGTGCCGCGCGGTGGCATGCCCGGATTCCCCGACGTCCTTCGTGCCGCCGCCGACGCCTACCGCCAGGGCCGGGAGGACGTCGAGCGGATCGGGGGCGAGATCCGCCGGGCCCTGGCTCCTCCTCCGCTCCCGGCGGGGGAGGAGCCCTCCGCCGAGGTCGTCACCCGGGCGGTGGCGCGGCTCGTGGAGCAGATCGACGCGCGGCACGGCGGCTTCGGCGGTGCCCCCAAGTTTCCCCACCCCGCGGCCCTGGAGATGCTCCTCCGTCGCGGCTTCGCCGGCTCGGACGGAGCGGCGGCGGCCGCTGCCCGGACCACCCTCGACCGGATGCTCCGAGGCGGCATCTTTGACCAGCTGGGCGGCGGCTTTCACCGCTACAGCGTCGACGCCGCATGGGCCGTCCCCCACTTCGAGAAGATGCTCTACGACAACGCCCAGCTGGCCGTCGTCTACCTGCACGCGCACCAGCTGACCGGCGATCCCGCGTATCGCCGCGCGGTGGAGCTGACCCTCGACTACCTCGTCCGGGAGATGCGCCTCCCGGATGGCGGCTTCGCCTCCTCGCAGGACGCGGACTCCGAGGGGGTGGAGGGGCGGTACTTCGTCTGGACCCCGGAGCAGGTCCGCGAGGCCGTGGCCGGCCCGGAGGAGGCGGCCCTTGCCTGCCGGGTCTTCGGCGTGCCGGAGCAGGGGAACTTCGAGGCGGGCGGCAGCGTGCTGTCGCTCGCCGTGACCCCGGATCAGCTCGCCCGGGAGCTGGGAACCGATCCCGATGACGCCGCCCAGCGGCTGGACGATCTCCGCCGCCGGCTTCTCGGCTCCCGTTCCCAGCGCGTCGCCCCGGGCCGCGACGCCAAGGTGGTCACCGCGTGGAACGGCCTCGCGCTACGCGCCTTCGCCGAGGCCGGGACCGCCCTGGCGCGCCAAGATTATGTCGATATTGCCCAAAACTGCGCGGGCTTCCTGCTCGATGCGCTGGTCGTCGACGGGCGCCTGCGCCGGAGCTGGATGGCCGGTGCCGCCGGGGTCAACGCCTTCCTGGAAGACGTGGCCTTTCTGGGCGACGGCCTCCTGGCGGTCTACGAGGCGACCGGGGAGACGAGCCACTACGAGGGCGCGGTCGGATTGGCCCGGGAGATCGAGAGCCGCTTCCGCGATGCCGAGGGCGGCTACTTCGACACCGCCGCGGACGCCGAGCCCTTGCTCATCCGGCCTCGCGGCCTGGAGGACAATCCCCTCCCCGCCGGCCGGTCGATGGCGGCGCAGCTCTTCCTCCGGCTTGCCGGCCTGACCGGCGAGGAGCGCTGGCGGGAGGCCGCTCGGGAGATCGTCCGGCCCCTGGTCCCGGCCATCGCACGGGCTCCACTCGCTCTCGGCAGCCTCGCCTGCGTCCTGGACCAGATGGTCGCCCCCTCCCGGGAGGTGGCGATCGTAGGCACCGGCGATGACCCCGCCACCCGGTCGCTGCTTCGCGAGGTGTGGCGGCGCCGCGACCCGTACCGGGTACTGGCCTGGGGCGCCGGCGGCTCCGTGCCCCTGCTGGCCGGTCGGTCACTGATCAGCGGGCACCCCGCCGCCTATGTCTGTGAGGGCTTCGTCTGCCGGGTGCCGGTCTCGGACCCCGGGGAGCTCGCCGCCCAACTCTAGAGCGGTGGCCGGCAGGCGCTGATGGGCGCCTGGTCAGGACCCTGCCGGACCTGACCCACCGTCGCCGGTCGCTGACCCTGGAGTCACGGCACCGTCTCCCGCCTGGACCGAGGGCAGAGCCGTGCTGCCGTGCAGCTCGATCTCGGGCTCGGCGGAGACGACCTCCCGCCCGTGATGCGTCGCCCGCTGCCAGCGCAGGCGGGGCACGAGCTTGAGGGCCTTGGTGATCTCCGTGCTCGACACCTTCGACGTCCCGGCGATCCGATCCTGGAAGCGGATGGGGACCTCGGTGACCGGGACGCCGGCCTTGAGGCAGCGGTACAGCAGCTCGATGAGGAAGGCGTAGCCGTCGCAGATGATCCGGTCGAGGTCGACGCGCTCGATCACCCGCCGTGGGTAGCAGCGATATCCGGAGGTGCAGTCGTGGACGCGGATGCCGAGGATCGTGCGGACGTACAGGTTGGCGGAATGGGAGAGGAGCTTGCGGCGCGCGTTCCAGCCGACGATCGACCCCCCGCTCACGTAGCGCGAGCCGATCACGACACCGCCAGTACGCCGAGCCGCCGCCAGGATCGGGCCCAGGTGGCGCGGCTGATGCGAGCCGTCGGCATCCATGGTCACCAGCAGGGCGTAGCCGAGCTCCGTGCCGCGCTTCAGTCCGGCGATGTGGGCGGTCCCCAGCCCCAGCTTCCCGGCCCGGTGCTCGACAAGGACGCCCGGGTCGCTGCCGGCGAGACGGTCGGCGAGCTCCCCGGTACCGTCGGGAGAGTTGTCGTCGACCACCAGCACGTCGCAGCCCTCGCCGCGAATGGCCAGGACGAGAGCCTCCAGGTTGGGCTTCTCGTTGAAGGTCGGAAGGATGACCAGCGCCCGATCCTGCGCCGCGATTGGGGTGGTCCGAACCTTTGGCATTTTGCGGACTATGACTCAAAGCCCTCCGTTCCCGCCCCGCCCCGGGATCGCGGCCGGCCCCCGCGAGAGCTCCGCCAATCGTCGGCGGTGAGCTGGAACAGCCGGCCGTCGCGCCGGCGACCGCCCACCACGGCGAAGTCGTGGACGACCCCCACCTGCCGGAAGCCGTTCGCCTCCAGGGCCCGGCAGGAGGCAGCGTTGTCGAGGTCGGTGGTCGCGTGGATGCGGTGCAGGCCCAGACTGTCAAGGGCGTGGGCCACCGCCAGGCCGATGGCCCGGGTGGCGACGCCGTGGCGCCGCTCGCGGGGGGCCACCCAGTAGCCGATGTCCGCGCTCTGGAGGATGTCGCGCCGGATCCGGTCCAGCGAGAGGTGGCCGGCGATGGCACCGGAGACGGTGATGACAAATCCCTCCGCCGCCTCGTCGGCCAGGCATCGTTGCACGCGCTCCCGCTGCCCGGCGGCAGTCAGGAAGTCAGGGCCGCACCAGGGCTCCTCGACCGCCAGCTCGGTCGCCGCAGCCGTGTACATCGCCGCCAGTTCCTCGGCGTCGGCCATCTCCCAGAGCCGGAGATCGACCTCGACGGGGGCGTTGATCGTCGCGGCAGCCACGCTCCCACCCTAGCACTCGGGATTTTCGCCGAAGCCACCGTCCCCGGGCGGGAACCCTAGCGCCTCTGGGCATCCGCGCCCCTGACGTCGCGGGTCTCTTCAGGGCAGGAGCAGCCTCCCGGCGGCGATCACCCTGGCCACCGGGTTGGCCCCCAGGTGGTAGCCGACGTCGAGCCAGTCGGGGGTCGCCAGCACCAGAGCATCACAGCGCAGGCCGGGGAGGAGCCGGCCTCGGTCGGCCAGCCCCAGGGCGGCGGCGCCCCCGGCGGTCGCGGCCAGCAGCGCCTCGGCCGGGGTGAGGCCGGCGGTCGCCACGCCCAGCGACACCATGAGCGGCATCGACTCGCACCAGCAGGTGCCCGGGTTGCAGTCGGTGGCGAGGGCGACCGTGACCCCGGCCTCCAGCAGCCGGCGACCCGGCGGTGGGGGACCGCCCAGGACCATCGACGCTCCCGGGAGGAGCACCCCGGTCACCCCGGCCTTGGCGAGACCACGCAGGTCGCCGTCGCCGGCGTGATCCAGGTGGTCGGCGGAGATCGCTCCGACGCGCGCCGCCAGGGCGGACCCGCCGCTGTGGCTGCGCTGGTCGGCGTGGACCTTTGCCCGCAGCCCGTGCGCCCGGGCCGCCACCAGCAGCCGCTCGCACTCGTCGACGTCCCAGGCGCCGGTCTCGCAGAAGCAGTCCACGAAGCCGGCCAGTGACGCGGCCGCGCCGAGACCCTTGCCCAGCACCTCCTCCAGATAGGCGGCGCGGTCGCCGTCGGGGAGCCCGTGGAGGGGGAGGTAGGTCGTGACCACCTCGGGCAGGTCCACTTCCTCGCCGAGCGTCCGGGCGGCTCGGAGCTGGCGCAGCTCCGCCTCCAAGCTCTGGCCGTATCCGCTCTTGATCTCGACGGTGGTGGTGCCCAGCCGGAGCATGCGGCGGGCTCGGGCTCGAGCCGCGGTCGCCAGTTCCAGGACGGTGCCCGCCGCGGTGGCGGCCACGGTGCTCCGGATGCCACCCCCCTTCTCCGCGATCTCCTCGTACGAGGCACCCCGGGCGCGCAGCGCGTACTCCTCCGAACGCTCTCCCAGCCAGACCAGATGGGTGTGGGCGTCGACGAAACCGGGAATCACCGCCGCCCCGTGGGCGTCGACCTCGATCGTCTCCGGCCCGATCGCGACCTCGAGGCCCGACGCGGGCCCGGCGTAGACGATGCGGTCCCCGCTCGCCGCCAGTGCCGCGTCCTCGACCACTCCGGGAGCCGGCAACCGTGGGTCGCCGGTCACGAGCCGGCCGACGTTGACCATGACCAGGGTCGCCGCCTCCCCCGGCGGGCGATCACCGGTCACACCAGGGGACCCACCGCCGATTCCACCGCCTGTCGCCACTCGCCGCCGCGCAGCCATTCCGCCGTCGCCTCCAGGTCGGGAGCGAGGGGCCGGTCGGCGTCCAGGTGGGGGACCCGCCCCCGCAGCGACGCGAGCAGAGCGCCGGTGGCGGGCCCGGTGTGGAGGGGGGCCCGCAGCTCGAGCGCCTGGGCTGCGCAGACCAGCTCAACCGCCACCACCTGGCGGAGCAGCTCGAGGCTGCGCCGGCTGCGCAGCGCCGCGGCGAAGCCCATCGAGACGTGGTCCTCCTGGCCACCACTCGTATCGAGGCTCTGGACCGCGTACGGGGCGGCCGTCTGGCGGAGCTGGGTCACGCAGCTCGCGGCGGTGTACTGGGCCATCATCAGGCCGCTGTTGAGCCCCGGCTCCGGGCTCAGGAAGGCGGGGAGCCCGCGGGACCTCGAGGGGTCGAGGAGCCGGTTGGTCCGCCTCTCGCTGATCGCGGCCGTGTCCGCGGCCAGGGAGGCCACCATGTCGGCGGCGTAGGCGAGCGCCTGCCCGTGAAAGTTACCGGTCGAGAAGAGCGCACCCCGGTCGGCGAGCACCACNNCGAGTAGGCGTCCTGGACGGCGTGGTGCGAGCTGCGATGGGAGGCGACGATGGGGGAGCTCTCGAGGAGGGCCCGGAGGTTGGCGGCGCTCGCCTGCTGTCCCGGCGCGGGACGGAGCGCGACCACGTCGGGGTCGAAGACCCGCGGGGTGCCCAGGAGGGCTTCGACGGTCATGCCGCAGGCGCAGTCCAGCGCCAGCAGCAGAGCCTCCGCATCGTGGATGGCGAGGGCCAGGATGGCGGTCATCCCCTCGGTGCCGTTGATCAGCGCCAGCCCCTCCTTGGGGCCGAGGTCGATCGGCTCGATCCCAGCCTCCGCCAGGGCCTCGGTCGCCTCACGGCGTCCCCCCCGGCCGTCGTCGACCCAGCCCTCGCCGACCAGGACCGAGGCAGCATGAGCCAGCGGCGCGAGATCCCCGGATGCCCCGACCGAGCCGTGCTCGGGGACCCACGGGGTGACCCCGGCGTTGAGCAGGGCGCAGATCGCCCCGGGAAGGCTCTCCCTCACCCCCGAGTAGCCCGCGGTCAGGCTGCGGGCCCGGAGCAGGAGCATGCCCCGCACCACCTCGGCGGGAAGCGGTGCCCCGACCCCGGCCGAATGGCTGCGGAGGATCGCGCGCTGGAGCTCGACCCGCTGGTCCGCCGGGATGACCCGGTCGGCAAGCGCCCCGAAGCCGGTGTTGACCCCGTAGACAGGGCCTCCAGCGGCGTCGAGCCGCTCCACCAGGGCCCGGGAAGCGGCCATCCGCTGGCGTGCGGCATCGCCGACCTCGACCGCCTCCCGGTCGCGGGCGACGCCGACCAGGTCGCGGAGGCTGAGCGGAGAACCGTCGAGAGAGAGCACGCCGTGCGCAGCGTAGCCGTTCCGTGCCCGGCCGTTCCGGGGAGGCCGGGGTATGCTGGCCTTGGATGCAAGCCCACGTCTCCCGTCGCTCCCTCGCCGTCCTCGCGGCCGGAGCCGCCGGCCTGCTCGCGGCTGCCTGCGGTCCCAGCGCGTTCCTCACCGCCGAGACGCCGGACCAGGCCGTCGCCGCGGCGCTCCAGGCGGTCCAGACCACCCCGCTGCAGGCGAGCTTCACCGGCCGGCTCACCCTGGGCACGGCGAGCCTCAGCGGTCTCCCGGCGTCGATCCAGACTGCGCTCGGCCAGGTCGGGAGCGGAGGCGCCGCGACAGGGCAGCTGAAGCAGGAGAGCAGCACGCGCCGCCAGCTCACGGCGAGCGCCGGCAGCAGCACTCTGAGCCTGGTCGAGTACGACGGCCACGGCTACGTTCGGCAGGACGGCGGCGGATACGCGGAGGTTTCCGGGACGCTTCCCTCCGGCGCCGGTATCACCTCCACCGACCTGGCCACCGCGGTCGCGGCGCTCAGCTTCCAGGACCAGGGCCCCGCCACCGTCAGCGGCGTGAGCACCGAGCGCTACTCTGCCTCGATCACCGTCCCCTCCCTCGAGAAGCTGGCCCAGGCCCTGGGCGGCAGGACCACCGGGAGCACTCAGCTCGCCCCGGTGCTCGCCATGCTGGCGCCCTATGTGACCGGCAGCGGATCGGTGGACCTCTGGCTCAGCACAGGGGACGGGAGCCTGGTCCGAGGGACCCTCTCCGGCTCGCTCTCCGTGGACGTCGGCGCGGCGGCCTCCGCGCTCGCCGGTCTGCTCGCGCCCTCGTCCGGGTCGGCGTCGCTGCCGGCGGGGACGCTGGGGGTGAGCCTCAGCCTGGGACTCGACGTCTCGGACTACGGCGGCTCGGTGACCGTCACCAAGCCGGTTGCCACCTCCACGCTCCCCGCGGATGGGGGATGGTCGGGGATGATGGGCATGGGGTCCGGCGCGTCTATCTGACCTGGATCGGTGAGCAGCCGCTCGCGGCGCGACCCCCTACTCGGACGATTCCTTCCAGCCCAGGTGCTTCCAGCGTGAGATGCCGCGCAGGCCGAGCCGCGAGACGTGCAGCTGCTGGAACTCGCCGTAGGCGTCCGCAGCGGCCGTGTCCACGGAGAGGTAGACCGCCCTGTCGGTGATGCGGGCGACGTCCGACGCCGGCGCGAGGCAGGGATGCCCGTGGGCATGGTGGGCAAAGACGATGCCGTGGAAGATGTCCTCGCTGGCGAGCGCCGCCAC
>PLOF01000117.1 GCA_003142035.1 Candidatus Dormiibacterota bacterium | reverse complement strand
CAGAGCTTCTCAGACCTGGGCCGGCGGGTGTCGCGGTGCGCGCCGTTCATATCTTCAGCGCCGAGACGTCGATGTCCTTGAGGCTGTCGGGTGGGGGTATCCCGTGATCGTTGAGAGCCTTGAGCAGCGCCAGCACGTAGCGGACGCCGGTCAGGTTGACTCCGTGCTGCCGGGTCAGGCTCTGGATGGTCTGGAGCTTGTAGATGTCGCGTTGCGAGAAGCGTCGCCGGTTGGTCGAGGTCCGCTGCGGCACGACCAAGCCGATGTTCTCGTACATCATCAGCGTCCGCGGGTGGGTTTCCAGGATCTCGGCCGCGACGCTGATCGTGTAGATGGGCTTGTCGAGACCGGGCGATCCGGGCAGCGGTCCGCCCGTTGGGCTGACCCCGCCTACTCCTTCAGCCACTCGTTGATCCCCTCTGAAAGAGCCCCGGGCGACGTCTGCGCCTTGATCAGGAACTCCAAAGCCCCCAACTTGAGCCCCCGATCGACGAGGTCCTTCTCACCGAAGTTGCTGAGGATGATCACCGGGGTTTCGGCCGTCGGACCGTGCCGGCGGAGCTCCTGGAGCACCTCAAAGCCGTCCTTACGGGGGAGGCGGACGTCGAGAAAGACGATGTCCGGCAACAGCTCCTTGGCCCGATCCACGCCCTCGATCCCGTCGAGCGCCACGTGGACCCGGTAGCCATCCAGCTCGAGCTTGGTCCGGTACATCTCCAGGGTGTCCCGGTCGTCCTCGATCAGGAGGACGTCGATGACCGCGTCCTCGTCTGCCATCGCCTCCGCTGTCCTCCTCCGCTGGCGCGGCCTCCGTGGCGCCGAATGCCTGCCCGGGCAGTATAGCCGCGCCACCGAGCACACTCAGGGCGGCCGTCATGCGATCTGCAAACGCGCAATCCGACCCATGCCGCCGATCGGCGCAGGTCAGATCCGGACGTGGGCGATGTCCACGTCGGTGACGAAGTCGGGCCGCGGAATTCGATGCCGGTCCAGGGTCTGGAGGAGCCGGATCACATGCCGGGCCGCCTGCAGGTTGAGCCCGTGGGTCTTGGTGAGCCGCTGGATCGCCTGGAGGGTGATCAGGTCCCGCTGGGAGTAGCGGCGTCGGTTGGTCGGGGTCCGGTGGGGGACGACCAGGGCCAAGTGCTCGTACATCATCAGGGTCCGAGGGTGGACAGCAAGGATCTCGGCAGCCACGCTGATCGTGTAGATGGGCTTGTCGAGGCCGAGCCGGGTGAGCTCGGGGGTTGCGGCCTGGGACGCAGCGACCACGCTTTGGGCACCTCTCCGCCAGGAGGCGCCTGGCGGTCGTGACCGAGGCCCCGGCGCTACCTGCTGCCCGAATGGTAGCCGTCGCCCGGCGCCCGCAGGGGGTCGGCTCCGGGCTCCCCGAGGGCTCCGCCCCGCCCCCCGCCGGCCACGCGGGTCCGCCAAGAGGCCGGTGAAGGCACTCTTCGGCGTGCCACCATTACGGCCCGTGTTGCCCCTCCCTCCGCTCACAGTTCGCCGCTCCACCGGGTGGAGCCCCGCCTCTGGCGGACACCTGATCCAGCCCGGGGGGCAGTTCGTAACCATCCCGGCCGCAGGCCCGTTGAAGAGATGTGATGGCTGATACGCCCCGCCCCTCCGCCCCGAGCGGTTTGGACGACCTCGCCGTCCGGGAGCGCTGGCTCCACCAGCGGCGAGCCCACGACTTCGCTTCACGGCGCTCCGGGCTCATCGCCCTCTGGGTGGCGGTGGCGGCGGTGGTTGCGTGGCTCTTCATAGCCGGCTTCGCCGGCCTGGGCCACTAGAGCACCGGTCCCACCGCGCGGCGCGCCGCTCAGGCCGTTCAGATCAAGGACCGGCGGCCCCACGGGCCGGCGTCCTCGCAGCATGGAGGTGACGCAGAGTTGGACGGAAATGAGCGGTGCGCCCTAGCCGATGAGTTCGCGCAGGTCCTGTAGCTGGTTGCCGATCCAGCGGGTGACGTCATTGCTCCTGATCACCTCGCGCATCTTCTCGGCTCGTGCCACCTTCTGAGGCTCGTCCATCACCAACCCGAGGAACAGGGCCTCCGCCGTCTCATCGACGTCGAAGGGGTTGACGGTGAGGGCAAAGTCGCCGATCTCTTCGTGGGCTCCCGCGTTCTCGCTGAGAACCAGCACTCCGTTGCGAGTGTTGCAGAGCGGGCCCTCCTTGGCGACCAGGTTCATCCCATCGTAGATGGGGTTGACCAGGAGCACGTCGTAGCACTTGTAGGCGGCGATCGCCTTGTGCATGTTCTCCTCGACCTCGACGCGGATCGGCGTCCAGCCTCCGGCGGAGAAGCGCCGGTTGATCCTCGCCGCGACCGAGAGGACGCTGCCCAGATAGGAGCGGTAGTCTCCGATGTCCTGACGGCTGGGCTGCAAGAACGCCCAGAACTGGACGTGGCGATGCAGGTCGGTGTGGGTCTCCAGCATCCGCTCGTAGGCGAGGAAGCCGCGCACGATGTTCTTGCTGAGGTCGGTGCGGTCCACTCGCAGGATCAGCTTCTCGGGCCGCCACGACCAGATCCGGCGCTCCTCGTCCAGCACGCGGGGGTCCACGACGTGCTCGGCGAAGCTCGGGATGTCGATGCTGATCGGGTAGTGACGCACCCACACCGCCCGGCCCTGGTAGTAGACGGTGCGCTCCCGCAGATCCACGCCCAGCCCCAGGTTCTCTTCGCAGGTGAGCAGGAAGTTGCGGACGTCCCGGCTCGTCTGGAAACCGACGATGTCGTTGCCCAGCAGGCCGTGAACGATCTCATCGCGGATCGGTTTGGGCAGGATCTTCCAGTACTGGGGGGTCGGCCAGGGGATGTGGACGAAATGCTGAAGCTTCACCTCGGGCACGCGCTCGCGCACCATGCGCGCCACCAGGTACAGCTGGTAGTCCTGGATCAGGACCAGTGGAGGGCGATCGCTCGCCTCGGCCTCACGGATGACACGGTCGGCGAACATCCGGTTGATCGCCACGTAACCGTCCCGCCAGGCGTGGCGGGTGGAGGCGTCCACGACGGGCTCCCGCGCGAGGTCCCAGAGGTAATGCTGGATGAACCAGAGCAGCGGGTTGCTGATCACGTTGTAGTAGAGGTCGTAGGCCTCGGCGTCGGGCTGGATGAACGCCACCCGGTAGTCGGTCCCATCCGCCGTCCGCAGATGGGCGGGATCGCCGCGTGCGGCGAGGTTGCGGTCCTGCTCGTCGCGCGCGGCCGCGACCCAGAGGGCGTCGGTCTCGGCGGCGAGCGACGAGAGCGCCGTCACCAGCCCTCCGGAGCCCTTGACCAGCCGTTCGGGACGCCCGAGCAGCGGATCCGCCGGCTCCAGCACCAGCGGGGCCCGGTTGGCGACGACGATCGGCCGCACGTGACCCAGCAGCCGGCGGGTGTAGGGTTCGAGCGCTGGCGTTGTCGGCCTCCTCTATGGCGGCAGGCGGTCGGAGGGCGAGCGCTCCAGTCGCCGCGGATGCGCAGAGGAGCCGCCGCCGGCCGGCGCCGACATCACGCTCACGCTACCAGTCTGGGATACCGGTCCGGGGGCCGCGCGCCTCGCTGCCCGCCTCTCCCTCCGCCGGCCGGGTAGACTCGGGCGGATGATGCGTCCTGCGAGCAGGTGGTGGCCTTCCGGCAGCGGACGCCGGCCGGCAGCGCTGCTCGAGGACCTCTGAGGGAGCAGCGTGTCGTTTTTTGGGCGCCTTTTCGGGTCCAGGCCGCCGACCTCCGCGCCGCCCAACACGGCCGTGATCGCGGACGACCTCGTCGCCGGCCTCACCGCCGGAGGAGCCTCACTCGATGCGGCCGTCGACTCTGCCCTCCGCCGCCACCTGGAGGCGGAGAGGCGCGCTGCCGAGGCCGAGAAGCGGGGCGAGAAGATCCCCTTCTGGCTCCGAAGGGAGGGGGGAGGCTCAGGCGAAATGGAGGACGCTCTCCGTGACCGCATCGCCCAGCGCCGTGCCGGCGAGGACGATCGCTGACCGGTGGGGAGCGCCCCCGCCGGGCACCACCCCCGCCTGACCCCGTGATCCCTCCCCCCGTCCCCGAGCCGCGAGGCCCCCTCCGGCGGCTGGCCGTGGCCATGGCCGGCCTGCTCGCGCTGCTCGTCTACGGCACCGCCGGGTACATGCTCCTCGAGCGCTACAGCTTCATCGACGCCCTCTTCATGACCGTGATCACGGTGAGCACCGTCGGCTTCGAGGAGGTTCACCGGCTGAACCCCGCCGGAGAGGGTTTCACCATCTCGGTGATCGCCTTCGGGGTGATCGGTTTCCTCTACACCTTCGGTGTGCTCGTCGAGCTATTGTCGAGTGGAGAGTGGCAGCGTCACCGGAGGGCCCGTCGGGTGCAGCGCCGGCTGGATGACCTGCGGGATCACGTCATCGTCTGCGGGTACGGGCGTACCGGGCGGCAGGCCGTGTTCGAGCTGACCCAGTCCCAGCAGACGTTCGTGGTCATCGAGTGGAACCCGGACGGGCTCGCGAGCGTCGAGCAGGACAGGGTTCTCAACGTCCTCGGTGACGCCTCCAATGACGAGGTGCTGGAGCGCGCGGGCATCCGTCGCGCCCGGGCGCTCATCAGCGCCGTCGACTCCGACGAGCGCAACGTCTACATCGTGCTCACGGCGCGCACGCTCCGTCCCGACCTCTACATCGTGGCCCGCTCCTCTCATCCCGACTCCGCGGAAAAGCTGCGCCGCGCCGGCGCCGACCGGGTGGTGAGCCCGTACACGCTGAGCGGCCGGCGGATGGCGGCGCTCGCCATGCAGCCGGCGGTGGTCGACACCTTCGATCTGCTGGTGGGGGGTGCGGACAGCTCGATGCGGGTGGAAGAGCTCGTGGTGGGCGCCGTTGGGGGGAAGGGGCGCACCGCGGCCGAGCTGCGCCGCTCCGGGGCGGTGCTGCTGGCGCTGCGCTCCGGCGACGGCGCGCTGCGGGTGGGACCGGGCGACGACGAGACGTTCCGTCCCGACGACATCGTGGTTGCGATGGGCACCCGCGACCAGCTCACCGCCCTCGCTGCCACCCTGGGCCCCGGACCAGCGCGCCCCTGATCAGCCCGTGATCAGCGACTCCATCTCGGCGAGCGCCGCCGCCCGCTCGGGGTCGGAGAAGTGCTTCCGGGCAGGCTCGAGGCGGTCGATCAGCCGGTCCGCCAGGCCGGCCTTGGCGTCCATCGGGTGGAGCGCGCCGGAGGCGTAGGCCTCGCGGACCTCCTGGATCGACGCGAAGGTCACCGGCCCACCGTTCTCCGGTTTCCGCTCGACTCGCAGCTCCGTGTCGCCGAGGCCGAAGCAGAGATGCTCGATCCAGTCGATCACCGGGTTCAGCTCGACCTCTCCCGGAGGGCAGAAGGCGCCGCGCAGCTTGGCCCGGATCTCGTCGGGGGAGTCGTGCACGAAGACGGCGGAGCGCGGCTTGGACTTGCTCATCTTCATGGCCGCCAGCGCCTCGGCGCGCTCCTCCGGCGGAACCGGCCAGCGGTCCGGCTTGAGCAGCCCGGTGAGCAGCGGGTGGTGAGCCGCCAGCGGCTTGATGGCGGTCCCGGAGGCGTCGCGGAGCGTATTGATCCTCATCTTGGTCGCCACGTCGCGCGCGACCACGTGGGCCTTGCGCTGGTCCAATCCGGCGTGGGCGATGTGGACACCGAGGGCGAAGATGTCGGCCGCCTGCATCGCCGGGTAGATGAGCTTGGCGAAGTCGTGCTGCTCACCTTCCTTGCGGCCGAGGATGGTGATGCTCCGCTGCATCCGTGCCACCGAGGTGTGCTTGGCGACCTCGATGACGGTGGCCCAGTAGTCACGGGCGGGGTCGGCGTAGACGTCCGAGGCGAGGGTGAGCCGGAGCGCCGCCGGGTCGCCGCCCACGCAGAGCAGCGAGGCCTTCATGGCCTCCCCGTAATAGGAGAAGGCGAGCCGCCGGATGCGGGCGCGATCGCCGCCCAGCTTGTCATTGATCCACGTGTGCCAGTCGGCGAGCAGCACGCTGCAGTCGACGCCCGCCGCCTGGAAGTCGCGGACCTTGGCCATCGCCACCAGCCCGCCGCCCAGGTGGACGCGGCCGGAGATCTCGTAGCCGATGTAGTGCTTGAGCCGCGCGCCGCCCGCGAGCAAGGCGAGCAGCTCCTCCCGGGTCAGCAACTCGGCCAGGTTGCGCTGGATGAGCGCCGCCCGGCGGTCGATCTCGGGAGTGGGGGAGGGGGTGCTGGTCATCGGGAGCCTCGGGGTCGGGCGGGTGCCTCGGGCCCCGGCGACGGACACCGTAGCACCCCGGGGGGATTGGTCCCAGGGGCTGGAATCGAACCAGCGATACACGGTTTTACAGACCGTTGCCTTCACCGCTTGGCTACCCTGGGATCGATCGGGAAGGATACTCAAGCGGGGAGGCGGGAGCTCGAATGGGCTCGGGTCACCCCGGCTCGGGTCGATCCGCAGCTCCAGGCCGGCGGCGGCCGCCGAAGCCATGGTGGCTCACCCGCACCATCGGGACGCGCCGCGCGTCGAGCAGGGAGGTGATCCCAGCCAATCGATCGAATGAGTGGAGATTTGAACCTGCGCACGGTGGTGGCCCCGGCGCTTGCACATCCCGGACGTATAACGTATCCTTTATTCAAGGTATCTTTATGAAAGAATCGGTTATGCGTTCGCGGCCCCCCCGGCGGGCTGTCCCCGGGGCCATCGCCGTCGGGGTGTTCGACCTCTCGGTCCACTTCGAGGGGCTGGCCAATCCGACCCGCCTGGCCATCGTCGAGATCCTGGCCCGGCGCGGCGAGGTGAGGGTCTCCGAGCTGGCCGAGCTGTGCAAGGTCAGCCAGCCGAGGATGAGCTGGCACCTCCGGACCCTCCGCCACGCCCAGGTGGTCTCCACCCGGCGCGACGGGCGCGAGGTCCTCTGCCGCCTCGATCGCGAGGCCATCGATCGCAACCTGCGGAGCTTTGTCCAGATTCTCGGAGCGGGCGCCGATGTGAAGGGCGCTGCCGAGTCAAGCCGCACCACCGAGGCGCTACACGCGCCTATCAGTGAGGGAATCTCATGAGCAACAAGGTCCGGGTCGCCATCATCGGGGTGGGCAACTGCGCTTCGTCCCTGGTTCAGGGCGTCGAGTACTACAAGCACGCGGAGCCCGGCGACCAGGTCCCCGGCCTGATGCACGTGGATCTCGGCGGCTACCACATCTCCGACATCGAGTTCTCCGCAGCCATCGACATCGACGTCGAGAAGGTGGGCAAGGACCTCTCCGAGGCCGTCTTCAGCGGACAGAACAACACGGTGAAGTTCTCCGACGTCCCCAACAAGGGCGTCAAGGTGGTTCGGGGGATGACCCACGACGGCCTCGGCAAGTACCTGAAAGAGGTGATCACCAAGGCACCGGGTTCCACCGCCGACATCGTGAGCGTGCTCAAGGAGAGCGGCACCGACGTGGTGGTCAACTACCTCCCGGTGGGCAGCGAGGAGGCCACCAAGTGGTACACCGAGCAGATCCTGGCCGCGGGCTGCGCCATGGTCAACTGCATGCCGGTGTTCATCGCCCGTGAGGACTACTGGCAGGACCGCTTCCGCAAGGCCGGGGTGCCCGTCATCGGCGACGACATCAAGTCCCAGCTCGGCGCCACCATCGTCCACCGGGTGCTCACCCGCCTCTTCCAGGACCGCGGCGTCAGGATCGAGAACACCTACCAGCTCAACTTCGGTGGCAACACCGACTTCCTCAACATGCTGGAGCGCGAGCGCCTGGTCAGCAAGAAGATCAGCAAGACCAACAGCGTCCGCTCCCAGCTCGACCAGAAGCTGGAGGATCGCAACATCCACATCGGGCCGTCCGACTACGTGCGCTGGCTGGACGACCGCAAGTGGTGCTACATCCGGATGGAGGGACGCTCCTTCGGCGACATTCCGATCAATGTGGAGCTGAAGCTCGAGGTGGTCGACTCGCCGAACAGCGCGGGCATCGTGATCGACGCGGTCCGCTGCTGCAAGCTGGGCCTCGACCGTGGCCTCTCCGGCACCCTGGAGGGCCCGGCCTCCTACTTCATGAAGTCGCCGCCCAAGCAGTACTCGGACAACCGAGCCCGGGAGCTGACCGAGGCCTTCATCGCCGGCACCACCCCGGCGGCCGGCAACGGGCACGCCCAGCCCGCCGCTCCCGCGGCCCTGGTCACCCAGCAGGCAGTCGAGCCTCCCCACTCCTGATAGCCTGCTCACCGCAGCAGGAGCCCTCACGGGGTGGCGATGACCAGCGTCGGCAGCCAGATTGAGCACGGCCCCGGCGGGGATGTCCCCGCCGGGGCTGCTGCTGCCGTTCCCGGCGACGGCTCGATGCTGCCGTATTACGCGTATCGGGCTGCCGAGGCGCTGGTCCGGGTGCTGCCCCGGCGGGCCGCCTACGGCCTGGCCGTCGGCTGTGCGGACGTCCTGCGGACCGTGCGGCCTGGGATCGTCCGCGGTCTCCGGGCCAACCTCGCCCACGTCCTCCCGGACCTGGGGCCGCGGGCCCTCGACCGGGTGGTCCGCCGCAACCTGCGCGACCTGGGCCGTGCCTGGGTGGACGTGATGGCGATGCGCTTCGAGGGCGATGACATCAGCAACGGCCTGATCGTCGACCACTTTGAGCGCTACACGGAAGCGGCCGCCGGCGGACGGGGCGTCGCCGTCATCTCGCTCCACCTCGGCTCCTGGGAGAAGGGGCTCGCCGCCGGGAACAGCCTCGGCTACCCCATGGCACTGCTCGCCGAGTACCTCCGGCCACCTCAGCTCTTTGAGCGTGTGGTGGGATCCCGGCGGGCCCAGGGGGTGCGCATCGTCCCCATTGATATCGCGGCCATCAAGGGCGCCGACGAGATCACCGCGCGCCGGCTCGGCGCCGCAGCCATGCGCGACGTGCTGCGTATCCTGAAGAGCGGCGGCGCCATCGCCCTGGCCATGGACCGCGACCTGATCGGCAACGGCCAACCCTATTCATTCTTCGGGGCCGACGCCCCCATCCCGGTCGGGGTGGTCGACGCGGCCATGCGCGCCGGTTCGGTGGTCCTCCCCGTCGTCCTGCCCCGCATCCACGGGGGTGTCGGCGTCTTCGTCCACCCGGAGATCCCGTACGACCCCGGCGCGCCGCGGCAGGAGGAGCTCCGCCGGGTGGTCATGGAGATCCTCAAGGTCTTCGAGGGGTGGATCCGGGAGTTTCCCGAGCAATGGCACGTCCTCGATCCCGTCTGGGAGGACCGAGGATGAGCCGCGGCGCGGTGATGGCCGGGCGCGTCGTGGTTGGCCGCGGCTCACACGCGGGGCGGCGGTGAAGGTCTGCCTGGTCTCCCCCTACGACTTCATCCACCCGGGTGGGGTGACGGAGCACGTCCGTCACCTGGCCGACGAGCTGCGTCGCCGCGGTCACGAGGTCACCGTCCTGGCGCCCTCGTCCCGGGTGCCCGACGACCACGGCATCCCCGGTTTCGTCCGCATCGGTCGCAGCGTGCCGGTGCGGGGCAACGGGTCGGTGGCGAGAATCGCCCTCTCCTTTCACCTGGTCCGCCGGGTCCGCGCGCTGCTCGACCGCGAGGACTTCGACGTCGTCCATTACCACGAACCGCTCGTGCCCGGTCTGCCGATCACCACCCTCCGCTTCCACCGCGGCGCCAACGTCGGCACCTTCCACGCCATGGCGCGCCGCAACCTGGGCTACTACTACGGCCGCCCCTTCCTCGGCCGCTACTTCCGGCGCCTGCACGGCCTGATCGCGGTCAGCGAGCCCGCGCGCGACTTCATCAGCCGCTACTTCGAGGGCGACTACACCATCGTGCCCAACGGCATCGACGGCTCAAGGTTCCGGCCCGACCTCCCGCCCCTCCCCGAGCTCCGCGGCGATGGCAAGGCGACCATCCTCTTCGTGGGCAGGATGGAGCAGCGCAAGGGCCTTCCCGTCCTCCTCCAGGCCTACGCCCAGCTCCGGCAGCGTCGCGACGACTGCCGGCTGGTCATCGTCGGTGACGGGCCGATGCGCTGGGCGTACGAGCGACAGTGCGAGGCGACCGGGGTCCCCGACGTCAGGTTCCTCGGGCACGTCTCGACCGACATCCTTCCCCGGATCTACGCGAGCTCCGACGTCTTCTGCTCACCGGCAAACGGTGGTGAGAGCTTCGGCATCGTCCTGCTCGAGGCGATGGCCAGCGGGGTTCCGGTGGTGGCGTCAGCCATCCCCGGATTCAGCCACGTCGTCGAGGCGGGGGGCGACGGCCTGCTCGTGCCGCCGGGCAAGCCGGACGGGTTCGCGCGGGCCCTCGAGTCGCTCATCGCCGACCCCGGGCTCCGGCGCAGCATGGGCGGGCGCGGGATCGAGAAGTCGAAACGCTACGACTGGCGGGTGGTCGGAGACCGGATCCTCGAGGTCTATGCGCAGGCACGCGAGCGGGCACGCGCCCCCATCGCCTGGTCGCGCTGAGGGAGCAGCGGTGTTCACGCAGCGATTCCAGGATTGGGTGCGCGGAGCGGCGCGTCGGCTGGTGACCGCGATCCATCTTCGCGGCATCACCCCCAACGCCCTGACCCTGACCGGACTGGCGGTCACCGCCGCCGCCGCGGCGCTGATCGGCCTCGGCTGGCTGATCCCGGGCGGCCTGGTGCTGCTCTTCGCTGGTCTCTTCGATATCCTGGACGGCGCCGTGGCCCGGGTCACCGACCGGGTGGGACGCTTTGGCGCCTTCCTGGACTCGACCACCGACCGCTACGCGGAGGTGGTCACCTACGCCGCCCTCCTCTACCACTTCATCTCCCGGAGCGGGGGAGAGCTCCCGGCGATGCTGGTGATCGTCGCCCTGGGAGGCTCCCTGCTCGTCTCCTACGTGCGGGCCCGCGCGCAGTCGCTCGGTTTCACCTGTGACGGCGGCCTGCTCGCCCGCCCGGAGCGGGTGGTGATCACCGTCGCCGGACTGGTGGTCCCGCCGCTGCTCATCCCCGCGCTCTGGGTGCTCGCCGTGCTCACCAACCTCACCGCTCTCCAGCGCATCCGGCTGGTCTGGCGGGAGGACCATCGCTCCGCCCCGTCGGACTCCTGACCCCGGCGGGCGCCGGTCGGCGGTGAGCGGTAGACTGCCCCGCGCCGTGACCGACGCCACCACCGCACCCGCCCCGCGGAAGACGCCACTCTCCCTCATCCAGGGACTGGACGGCACCACCCGGGCGACCATCGTCGCCGATGTCATCGCCGGGGCCACGCTCGCGGCCGTGGCCATCCCCGAGTCGATGGGCTACACGAAGATCGCCGGGATGCCGGTGATCACCGGCATCTACACCCTGGCGCTCCCGGTCATCGTCTTTGCCCTGATCGGGTCCTCGCGGCATCTCGTGGTGGGCGCCGACTCGGCGACCGCGGCGATCATGTTCGCGGCTCTGATCGGCATCGCCAAGCCGGAGAGCCCCGAGTACGTCGGGCTCGCCGGGGTGATCGCGCTGCTCGCCGCCGGCTACCTGCTGGTGGCCCGCGTGCTCCGCCTCGGCTTCCTCGCCGACTTCCTCTCCCGGACCGCCCTGGTCGGATTTTTGAGTGGCGTCGGGGTGCAGGTGGCGCTGACACAGCTCCCGACCATGCTCGGCATCCACGCGAGCGGCAGCGTCGTCAACCAGATGGGAAAGCTGCTGACCTCTCTCGGCCACATCGTGGTCCCCGCGGCGGTGCTGGCGGTCCTGGCGGTGGCGGTGATCCTGCTCTTCGAGCGCGTGTCCAAGCGGATTCCCGCCACCCTCGTGGTGGTCGCTGTCTCGATCATCGTGGCCGCCACCCTCCGGCTCGACCGTCACGGCGTCGCCATCGTCGGGTCGGTTCCGGCGGGGCTCCCGCCCATCGGCCTCCCCCGCGTCTCCTGGGGTCAGGTTCCGGGGCTGGCCGGGGTCGCCGCCTCGATCTTCGTGGTGATCCTGGCGCAGAGCGCGGCCACCGCCCGCAGCTTCGCGCAGAAGCGCGAGGAACCGCTCTCGGAGAACCGCGACCTGGTCGGTCTCGCCGTCGCCAACCTGGCCGCCGGCGTCACCGGCACGTTCTGCGTCAACGGCAGCCCGACCAAGACCGCCGTGGTGGACTCCGCCGGGGCGCGCACCCAGCTCGCCCAGCTGGTGATGGCGGTGATCGCCGTCGTGGTCCTGGTGGCCGCCACCGCCCTGCTCCACTTCCTGCCCGACGCGACCCTGGCCGCCGTGGTCTTCGTCATCGGCACCCGTCTCATCGACCTCGGTCACCTGCGCGAGCTCTGGAGGCTGCGCCGTGACGAGTTGGTGCTCGCCACCTTCACGGCGCTGGTCGTCGTGCTGATCGGAGTTGAGCAGGGGATCGCGCTGGCGGTTGCGCTATCTGTCCTCGACTTTGTCCGCCACGCCTACCGGCCCCGAGACACAGTGATGGTGCCTGTCGCGGGGTCCCCGGGCACCCTGGTCCCGGAGGCCGCCCATCCCGGCATCGAAACCCTCCCCGGCGGTATCGCCTACCGCTTCGACGGCACCCTCTTCTTCGCCAATGCCGACCGCTTCCGCCAGCGGGTGCTGGACCTGGTCGCGGCCGCCCCGCACCCGGTCGCCTGGATCGTGCTCGACCTCTCCCCGGTCGGGGACATCGACTACACGGCCGGGCAGGTGCTGCTCACCCTCTTGCGCGACCTCCGGACGCGCTCGGTGCAAGTCCACCTCGCCCACGTCGAGGACATCCACGACCTGCTCCAGCGGTATGGGGTCTTTGACCTGGTGGTGGCCGCCAACGTCCACCACGGGGTCCGAGAGGCCGTGGCCGACGCCACAGCCCCCGCCGCCGGCTGAGGGCCGCGCCCGTCACCTCGCGCTGCTCGCCGGTCCAGGTCAGAGGATCTGTAGCGTCTCCACCAGGTTGAATATGCCGTGGACGATCGCCCCCGGGAGCAGTGAGCCCGAGTACTCATAGAGGAGCGCCAGCAGCACCCCGAGAAGGGCCAGGGGGAGGAAGAGGATCTCCTCCGTCGACGTTCCCCAGCCGACGTGGGCGGCGGCGAAGAAGCACCCGGAGAGTACCGCGGCCGCGGGAACGTTGAGGTGGCGGCGCATCCAGCCGTAGACGAAGCCGCGAAAGAATGTCTCCTCGGCGAGCGGTACCACCACCGAGAGCAGCAGGAGGGCGATGCCGACCTGATGCCCGTACTCCCCCTGCACGGTCGAAACCTGGGCGTTCTGGACGTGGACCAGGTCTGCCTCAACGTTGAGGAGCCAGGTCAGCACCACCAGGGCGGCGAGGCTGGAGACGATCGCGATCGGGATCCAGCGGACGCGGGGCATCCGCCAGCCGAGATCTCTCAGCGAGGCGTGCCGGCGGCCGAGCACGAGGACCGCGACGACGGCCATGGCGAACGCGTAGACGACCGTCTGCTCCGCGAAGTTGGCGAGCGCCGTCTGCACCTGTGGCCCGAGCCCGTGGGTCAGCCCGCGCGCGAATCGCTCGGCCCCCGGGTCGACGAAGACCTCGGACAGCACCGAGATCCCCAGGAGGTAGGCGCCGAAGAAGATGACCACGTCGGTCCAGTCCCAGGGCACCCGAGAGGTGGCGCCGCCCGTTCCGCCGTCGGGGGGGGTGGCGAGCTGGCGCATCGAGCCCTGACGCATCGCGCCATTGTGGCAAGCTGGCCGCGTGGCGCTCGGTGACCTCCTCGGCAACCCCGGCGTCGTGGCCGGGCTCCGCCACGCCCTCGACTCAGGGCGGCTCGGACACGCCCTTCTCGTCACCGGCCCCGACCAAGTCGGCAAGACCACGCTGATGCTGAGCCTGGCCGGGGAGCTGCTGCCGGGCGGCTCCTGGCCGGGCGATCCGGCCACTCACCCCGACCTCTGGTTGGAGGACTCCTCAGAGGAGAGGATCTCGATCCGGCGGGTGAGGGCGGGCGGCGACCCCGGGAGCCTCCAGGAGTTCCTCAGCCTGCGCACCTATGCCGGTGGAGCCCGGGTGGCGATCATCGCGCGCGCCGACCGGCTCACCGAGGAGGCGGCCAACTCCCTCCTCAAGACCGTGGAGGAGCCGCCTCCGCGCACTCATCTGCTGCTGACCGCCCACAGCCCGGAGCGGTTGCCCGCCACCATCGTCTCCCGATGCGGCCGGCTGGCCCTCGGTCTGGTGGAGGGCCCCGCCGTCGAGGCCTGGCTCCGCGACCGCCACGGCGTGGATCCCGCCACTGCGGAGCTCGCCGCGGAGCTGGGCGCCGGGCGTCCGGGGCGGGCGCTCCGCCTCTCCCAGGACCCCGAGGCCCTGCGCGCCGAGCTCGACGTGCTCGACCGCTTCCTCGCCATCGGTGGGGGCGGGGCGTCGGCGGCGCTGGCGGCTGCCGCCGAGCTCACCCCCGGGAGCGGCAGCGAGGGTCGAGAGCGCCTCCTCCTCGACCTCTCCATCTGGGCATCGTTTGTCCGCGACGCCGCGGTCCGCGCCGCCGGCGCGCCCGAGCTGGCCAGGCTGCGCAGTCGGAGCCGCGAGGCGGAGGCGTGGGCGAGAGCGCTCTCACCGGGGCAGACTGGCCGGATCCTGGACGCGCTGCTGCGGGCAGGTGGCCAGGTCGCTGCCTACGCTCAACCTCGGCTGCTCTTGGAAACGCTCTTTCTCGACACGTTTGCCGCGATTCCGGCACCACCGACCGTCGCCTGAGCGGGCGAGGGCCGCTCGCGCCGCCATGGAGATCTGAGCGACGCTGATTGACAGTCCGACCGGGTGCCCCTAAAGTTTGGAAACGCTCTCAACGCGCCCGGCCACCGGGATCCGGTGGCCGGGTACCTTGCTTCCCAGCCGGGGAGGGCTGCGCGGCAGACCAGCCCTCATCGCAAAGCCCTCCCACCGGCGGGGTGGTCGTGTTCGGTCTCTGGCGGTGCGGTCTCGTGACCAACCCGCGTCGCCAGGCCCTCCGACCCCGGGCCGTGGTGGGGGCCGGCGCGTGAAGAACCGGCCACGAGCGGGTCGCAGCGGTACTTCCGCAGGGTCACACGTCGGCCACGTCCGTCAATCGCCGTCACTCATCTTCGGCATGGTGCATCGGCGCTGTCACAGACACCGAGAGAAGATGCGCCGGTCACGGCCAGGCCGATGAGAGCTTGGCATCACCTCAGCCGGAGTGCGGATACGGCGACTTGGACATGCTGAAGGGTGCGAGCTCGCGCTTCGACCGGCTCCACGGCGGGTACTTTGCGCGCTATCTCGCCGGCGTTCTCGCGATCTGCGTGGTGGTCATGGGCTCGATGGTGCTCGTCCTCGCCAACGTCGCCGAGGGGAGCCTCACCACCTCGACCTCCAACGGGGTCCAGAGCGTGGCCCAGGAGGTCTCCAGCAAGGTCGACTCCTGGGTGCAGGATCGCGAGCGCGAGTTGACCCAGCTCTCCAACCTCATCTCGACCTCCGGTGCCACAACGGCCCAGCAGGCCATCTCCCTGATCAGCCGCGCAACGTCCAACGATCCGTTCGTCGAGCTGGAGCTGGCCAATACCAGCGGCGCCACCGTCGCCGCCACCGGCCTTGGCGGCCCTGTGTCCCTGGCCGGACAGTCATGGGTGGCCGGCATCGCCGTGAGCGATCAGCCCTATGCCGGAGGCCTCACCCTGAACGCCGCCGGCACCGACCTCGAATGGCTGGTGGCGGTGCCCGCCAACACCAGCAACCTGAAGTTCTACGGCGTCCTCGTCGGCGCCATCGGCCTGGAGCCCTGGACGGGGCCCGGTGGCGGGAGCAACCAGGTGGCCGCCCT
>PLOF01000001.1 GCA_003142035.1 Candidatus Dormiibacterota bacterium | reverse complement strand
CGACGTCAGGCGCGCTGGCTGATCGTCGCTCTGGCGGTCCCCCTTCTTTGCATCCTCGATGTCCTCGGTCCAGAGCTCCTCCACCGTCTCTGGATCGCCATCTACCCCTGGAGCGTGGAAGACCGCCTGCTAGGTCTCGAGTTCTTCGTCGTACCGATCATCGCCGGCGTGGGTGCCGTGGCCGTCATCGACACCGTCCGGCGGCTGATACCCAGCGTGTCGAACTCCAGGGGCAGAGTCCTCACCGTCGCGCTGGTGGCCGTGATGGCTCTCGGCGCGGTCGCGGAGGGAGTCGCCGGGTCCTTGGCTACCCTTTCCTGGCAGCTCGGCATCAATCAGCACGTGTCGTCGCGTGACGTCTTCGTCATCCAATCGATGGCCGCAATCCTCCCGCGTGGCGCGGTCGTTCTCAACGACGGCGTCACCGATGATGGCCAATGGATCACAGCACTCACGGATGACGTCGAGGCCGAGCCCAAGCCGTATGCGGATCTCTACCCGAGCGACTGGAGGGTCACCGCCATGGCTGACGCCTGCACCGATCCGGCTCAGGCCGAGAAAGCCCTGGCCGGCGTCCAGGCCGTATTTGTGGGCACCAATCAGATGCCCGGGGCGGTCAACGTGTGGAAGGCCAGCTGCATCGCCGCTCTTCCCGGCCTTCGCCTTGTTGCCGGGACGATCGGCGGGCCGGCGGCCTTCGTCGTCACCGGGGGATCGGGTGGCTGAGCGATGCGGGCCGGTTGCGGACCGCTGGGGGCGGCGTCGCGATCCTGTCAACAGCATGTCGCCGCCGGATCACCGGCAGCCTTCGAGCGGCCGGTAGGATCAGCCCCGTGGAGCAGGCCCCTCTCACCCTGAGCGTGTCCGCGACGCGGCGGCGCGGGCTGTCGATCCACGAGCGCCGGCTGCTGCTGATGGGCTTCGACGCCCTGGCGGTATCGCTCGCTTTCGTCCTCGCCTTCAACCTCTGGACAGCCCAGGTCCGGCACGCCGGCTTCTCCGTGCCGCGGCTGGGTACCCTCGTCGCGCTCGGACTCTGGGTGGTCTCCGCGACCATCGTCGACGCCTGGAACGTCAGGGCGGCCAGCTCGATGAGACTGACGCTTCCGCGTGTGTCGACGGCGCTGGGGATCTCCCTGATCGGACTGCTCGTGGTGTTCCTGATCGTGCCCTATCAGATCACCCGACCCACCATCGTCATCTGGGCTCCGCTGGCCTGGGTGCTGGTGATGGGGGAACGCCTCCTGTACGGCCGGTTGGTGGCCGCCTCTTCGCCCCCGGCTCGGATCGCCCTGGTCGCCGACCGGGATGCCCTGACCCGGGTGTGGCCGGAGGTCAAGGGCCACATCCGCGGCCTGTACCAGGTTGCCGCCGTGGTCAACCCCCGCAGCGAAGCCTCCACCCAGAAGCTTTGTGACGTCGTCCAGCAGCGAGATGTCGGTGAGGTCGTCCTGGGCCTCCGTGACGACATCGACCGCGACCTTTTCCGTGGCCTGCTCGCCTGCCACGACGCGGGCCTCAGGGTGCGGTCGTTGGCCGACCTTTACGAGGAGCTGACAGGGCGGCTTCTCCTCGATCAACTCGGGCACACGTGGCTCCTCGGACTGCCGATGCGGAGCCAGACGTCACACATCTACGCCGCGATCAAGAGGACCCTCGATGTGGTCGTCGCGATCCCCGCGCTGATCGTCCTTGGGGTGCTGGTTCTCCCATTGGCTGTTGTTGTCAAGCTGGATGGTGGTCCGGTCTTTCACCGCCAGGTGCGCGTCGGCAAGCACAGTCGTCCCTTCACGGTGGTGAAGCTGCGCACCATGCGCCATCTGCCCGCTGAGGCCACGACGTGGACCGAAACGGGCGACCGTCGGATCACGCTGGTCGGCCACCTCCTCCGGCGCCTCCATCTCGACGAGCTCCCCCAGGCTTGGTCGATCCTCCGTGGCCAGATGTCCTTGATCGGCCCCCGCCCCGAGCAGCCCCAGTACGTCGAACAGCTCCGCTCCGAGATCGACTTTTACAACACGCGGTTGACGGTTCGTCCCGGCCTGACCGGATGGGCTCAGGTCAACTCCGGCTACGGGAGCAGCGTCGACGATGCCCGGGTCAAGTTGAGCTACGACCTCTATTACGTCAAGCACCAGTCGCTCAGCCTCGACCTAATCATCATGGCCCGGACCGTCATGGCTGTGCTGTCCCTCAGCGGGCGATAACGATGGTCGCTCTGCTCAGCAGCGCACCGGCTGGACACGGCGCCAGCCCGGCGAGGTCCCGTGCCGCTGGATCCGGCGAGCCGTCCGGCAGCCCCGGCATCATGCGCACTGCTTCGGTCCTCCGCTGCCCTGCCTGCGCAAGCTCCGGACCCGTCGCTTACTCGGGTCTGCGCGACGGTCTCTATGCCAGCCAGGGCAGCTGGCAGTTTCGCCGCTGTGCCCGTTGCCGAACCCTTTGGCTCGACCCGCAGCCGGTCCCCGAGGACATCCATCTCGCCTATCGGCGATACCACACCCACGGTGGAGATGACGACGCCTCCACCCAACGGGTCGCACACCGTCTTACGACCCTGCTCCGGTCCGCCTATGTGGACGAGAGATACGGGTACTCGACGACCCGCGTGCCCGCGCTGGTGCGGAAGCTGCTCGCTCTATCGATCCGCGGCTGGGCCGGCCAGCGCGCGGAAGCCGACGTCGCGGTGGCCCTCACGCCCGCGGGAGACCCGGTGACCATGCTCGACATTGGATGCGGAGGTGGATCGGCCGTCGCATTTGCCCGGTCGCTCGGATGGGACGCGGCGGGGATAGACCCTGACCCGGATGCCGTGGCGACCGCCCGGCGGCGCGGGATCCGAGCGGACGTCGGTGAGTTGGAAGCCCAGGGATACCCCACTGGGAAGTTTGACCTGATCGTCATGAACCACGTCATCGAGCACGTCCATGATCCTCAGCGGCTGCTCCAGGAATGCAGGAGGATCCTGGCCGTCGGTGGGCGGGTGCTGATCACCACACCCAATGTCGGGAGCGCGCTGCATCTCCGCTACCGGGAGCACTGGCGCGGGCTCGAGCCGCCTCGGCATCTGAGGATCTACAGCGTTGCCGGTCTGGCCAGCACCCTTCAAGGCGCCGGCCTGACCACCGGGCTTCTGACGACCACAGCTCGTGGCGCTGCCTACGCGGCGATCGGGAGCCGGGCGCTGCGGCGGGGCCGCGCGCCGGACGGGCTGGTGGCCAGTGCGCGGGAGCGGGCCGTCGCCGAGATCCTCCAGGCCGGACTCGCGATCCGTCTTCGCCATGATCTCCACTCAGGTCAGGAGATCCTGGCACTCGCCACGGCATGAATGCGGAGCGCCGTGCCGCCGCCCCGAGCGCGGGTCGGCGGGTCCCCTTGCTCGACCCACTCACCGTGGTCTATGTCGCCTTCGGTGTCACCGGACTCGACGTCTCCTGGCTCGAGCCGGAGGATGCGGTGATCCTCGTGCACAACGACGATCTCCTGCCCATGGGGACCATCAAGCATTGCCGTGCCATCGAGGTGGTCTCCGGCCGGAATGTCGGCTACGGCGCCGGGGTCAATGCGGCTCTGGAGCTGGTCCACACCTCCCGAGTGGTGCTCTGCAATCCCGACACCCAGCTGAGCCGCGAGCACCGGCGTCTGCTGGCCAGCACCGACCCCGACGAGGTGGTGGCTGTGGCCCTCGACGACGAGCGCGGCGAGCCGACATGGACGGTCCTCCCCTACCCGGGGGCCCTCGCCGCGGTGGCCATGGGCCATCGCCTGGGCAGAGGGTTGGGAAGACGAAGCAGGCTCCGGGATCTCGGTTCGCGGCTGCTGACGGCGGGAAGGACCCCCTACGCGTCCCTGCTCGGCGCCAGGTCGGGATCGTGGCCGCTCGCCACCCACTGGGTGTCTGCCGCCGTTCTCTCGATCGACGCCGGGCGTCTTCGGGAGGTGGGAGGCTTCGAGGCCGGCTACTTCCTCTACATGGAGGATGTCGACCTCTCCCGCCGTCTGGCGGAACGGTTCCCCTCGATGCGGGTTCGCCTGCCCGGTGGTGAACCGGGTCGGCATGCCGTGGGCGGCTCTGCAGCGGCACGGTCGACAGCGGCGGTCGAATTGGACCGTATCCGCTCCCTCCGCCGCTATTGCTCGCTGCAGCCCGGCCGTCGGTGGGGTGTGGCTGGTGCGGCTCTGTGGCCCCGGTCGTGGTGGCTGGAGAGGAGAGCGGGAGCCACGCGATGACGGCGGTTTCCGGCACGAGCCCTCTCCGGGTCACGATCGTCCACCTCGGGCGCCGCGCCGGTCTCGGCGAACGTCGCCGGGTGGAGGGGTGGCGTGCGCTGCTTGACGAGGCGGGGGCGACCGTCACCGAGGTCGCCCTCATGGTGGACCACCGGCGCAGGTTCCGCCCGCCCCGCCCGTCGGACCTAATTGCGCTCGCCCGCCGCCGGAGCGTGCTCGAAACCCTGGCGTGGGACGCGCGGGGCTCGGCCGGCCGTCTCCGGGCCACTTCGCCCGACGTCGCGGTGTTCGTGACAGCCCGCGCATACCACCCGCGTCTCCACGGGATCGCCGCCACTGAGGTGCTCGACTTCGTTGACCGGCTGAGCACGGCGTACGCGGACCGCGGTCAGGTGGTCAGAGGGCGCCTGCGCAGGGTGGGATTCCGCTTGCTGAGCTGGAGTCACCAGGGATTCGAGGAGCGGTCACGCAGCAGTCCCGTCCGGCGGGTCGCGGCAGGATACGGGGATGCGGCGGCGCTCGACGCCACCTGGCTGCCGATTCCGATCCGAAGCGGGGGTGTGCCGAGAGCCAGCGACCCCGATCACGATCTGCTCTTCTTCGGGACCCTCTCCTATCCACCCAACGTTGCCGCGGTCCGCAGGCTCGCCCGGCTCTGGCCGGTGCTGGAGAGGCGCAGGCCGGGCCTCTCCCTCCTGCTCGCGGGAGCCACGCCGATCCAGGAGGTCCGCGACCTAGCAAGCGCGCACGGGTGGGACGTCGTGGAGAACTTTGGGGACCTCTCGGAGGTGTGCTCGCGCGCCCGGGTCGCGGTCGTCCCCCTCGATCACGCAACGGGGATTCAGATCAAGGTGCTCGACGCGGCGGCGGCGGGAATCCCGCAGATCGTGTCGCCTCCAGCGCTCCGAGGCTTCCCCCCCGGCTTCCCGGCCATCGTCGCCGAGGACGACGCCGAGTTCATCGACGGCGTGCTCCGCTTAAGTGACGACGACCATTTGCGGCGGCGCCAGGCGGATGCGGCGAATCGCCACGTCCGCGAGCACTACACCGTCGAGAAATGGCGGTCCGTGGTCGCCGGCCTGCTGCGTCCCGATGGTGCTGTCACCGGTCCCCGCCTTGCCCACACGGAGAGCGGGGGCGGTGACGATCCGGCGCGGCACGACGGCGCGCCACCCGGCGTGGCACCCGTCAAACGTGCGGAGATACGCGCGCGCGCCACGCGGGGCGCGGCCATTACCCTCGTCCGCAGCGCAGCCGTGCGCGGCATTGCCTTCATTGGTCTGGTTCTGATGGCCCGCCTGGTAGGACCGGAGCAGCTCGGGCTGTTTGTCATCGTGTCGTTCGCGGTCGGCTTCCTCGGCAGCATCGGCGACGGCGGCCTCGCCGCCGCGTTGATCCAGCAGGATCACCTCCCCACCCCTGAGGAGATGAGCACGGTCTTCACAGTGCAGCTCGTAATCGCCGCCACTCTGTGCGTGGGCGCGGCGCTGGCCGGAATCCTTCTCGGCACGCTGACCCACCTCGGCAGCACGGCGATGATCGTAGGGGTCGGCCTGGGACTTTCGGTGCCGATCACGGCGCTCAAGACCATCCCGGCCGCCCGGCTCGAGCGCCAGCTCCGCTACGGTCCGCTGGCCGTCGTGGACTCGATCCAGGCTCTCGTCTTCCAGGGGACCGCGGTCGTGCTGGCCTGCCTGGGGCAGAGCACCACCGGTTTCGTTATCGCCGCGCTTGCCCAGGCTGCCGTCGGCTCTCTCGCCGTCACCGCCTTCTTGCCTTGGTGGCTTCGGGTCGGGCTCACGCGCACCTGCCTGCGCCGGCTCCTTGGCTTCGGTGCCATCTTCCAGGCGCAAACCATCGTCACCTACGTCAAGGACGCCATCACCCCGGTGTTCGTCGGCGCCGTCGTCGGCGCGGCGGCCGTCGGCTATCTGAACTGGGCGTACATGATCGGCGCAATTCCCCTGCTCGTATCCTACCCTCTGTCCGATCTCACTTTCTCGCTCTTCGCCCGAGCGCGCGCCGACCCGAAGCTTCTCCAGGCGATGGTGGAGCGGATAATTCGTCTCTCGGCCGTCACGGTGCTGCCGATCTCGGTTATCACCCTGGTCGTCGGAGCACGGCTGGTCGATACGCTGTTCGGAAGCCGCTGGGCACCCGCCCTTCCGTCCCTCTATCTGTTCGCGATCACGATGGGGGCTGGCCCGATGCTCGCCTCGTCCTTCTTCAGCCTCTACTATGCGGCCGGCAAGGGGCGCGTCGCGCTTGTCTTCACGCTGGCGTGGACGGTCGCCGACTGGGGGATCGGCGTGCCTCTGGTGCTCCGCTTCGGCTTCGTCGGCATTGCCTGGCGCGGCCTGATCGTGTCGTCGCTCAGCACGCCCTTTGCGCTCTGGCAGGCACGTCGCGTGGTGGCGTTTCGATGGGCGGGCCAGTTGGTCCCCGGGGCCCTGCTGGCCCTGGCGATCGGAGCTTTCACATGGCTCTTGTTCAGGGTTCTTCCCATGACGGCGCTGGGAACGATAGGCGGCGCGGCGCTCGCCCTGACCGCCTTCGCCGCCGCGGCGGCGGTCATCGAACGGGGAACGTTGAAAGCGGTGGTGTCCGATCTCAGGCCCCGAATGAATAGGGTTACAGAGCCTGGAGGTCCCCTCGAGCCGGGGCTTCTGCCGGAGTTGAGGAGGTGATCGTCACGTCGCCGATGCCGACCATTGCTGCCGTAATCGTCGCCAAGAACGAAGCCGACATACTGGATGAGTGCCTGATCAGCCTCGATGGGCTGGTCGACGAAGTCATCGTGGTCGACCTCGAGAGCACGGATGGTACGCGGTCACTGGCCGCTCGCCATGGTGCCACCGTCCTGCAGCACCCCACCGTCCAGTACGCCGACTCAGTTCGAGCGATCGGGATGGCCCACGCCCGCGGCGACTGGATCCTGTTGCTGGATCCCGACGAGCGAATCGGCAGTGACCTGGCTCGTGAGTTGCGGCTTCTCGTCAACGAGGACGAGTGCGATGTCATCTTTCTCCCTTATGTGAACTCTATTTTCGGGCGCGAGCTGCGCGCCCCCGGAGCGATCGAATTCCATCATCCACGACTCTTTCGCAGGGGGAGCCTCGAGTGGCCGACGGCGATCCATACAAACCCCGATGTGCGCGGGCTGCGCTGCCACGTCGTGTCAGGCTCTGACGCGGGCACGGGATCGTGCTCTGTCATGCACGTCCCCTGGCGCACCCCACACCAGGTGCTGGAGAAGTTCTCCCGGTACGTTCACGACGAGGCAGAACGACGTCGCGCGAAGGGTGCCAAGTTCGGAGTGGGCAGGATGCTGTATCGCCTCTCCCGTGAATTCGGCGGGCGCTACGTGGTCGGACGCTGCTATGAGGACGGCTTGCCCGGCCTCTTCTTCTCCGCGATGTACGCCGCCTACGAGTTGGGTGTCCAGATCGAGCTGTGGCAGATGGAGGGATCGCCGGCGCGGCAGGATCCATGGATCCGGTGGTCCGGACGCGTGGTCGGGGAGCCTATGAGGTGGGTGCTTCCGCTTTGGATGCACCGCAGGCGGCGAACTGGCGTGGACGGCAGCCAGGCGAGCGAATGAGCGGCGGAGGCGGCTGTCGATGAGAGGGCCGGAGGACGTGGCTTCTGCTCCGGCTGCCGCTCTCGCTCCCGTGCGGCGCAGCGGGACGGCTCGCCCGGGGCGGTCGCCCATTCCTCGACCGTGGTGCCCGCGTGGCCGGCGAGCAGCGGCGGGATGCGACATGGAAGGGACTGGCCTACGTGGTCGCGGTGGCTGCCGGGGTGGCGACAAACGTCTTCATGGTGCCCGTCGTGGTCTGCGAGGCCGCCTACCTGGGGGCCCGGCGCGAGCTCTCTGCCCGCTGGCGCCGCATGGTCGTGGGGGTGTGCACCGGGGTACCGGACAACCGCGCGATGCTGCAGATTCTTCCGGTCGAGACCGTCTACTCCTCGACGAAGCCGATCAGCGTCTACCGACGGTGACGCGCCGGCGGGCGGGTGACCGCCCCCTACCGTCGCTGACCGCTGGCGAGCGCCTCCACGAATCCCGATATCGCCTTGGCCACCTCGGCGGG
>PLOF01000135.1 GCA_003142035.1 Candidatus Dormiibacterota bacterium | reverse complement strand
CCTTCGGGTGACGCCTGACAGTTACAGCGGGTACTGGTCGGTCCCGGGTCAGTGCTCAGCAGCCGCACCTCCGCTTGGCTCGGGCCGTAACTGAGCGCCGACTCCCCTACTCCGCTACTCCCCTCCAAGAGCCGAATCCCTTCGCGCCGCTTCGACGGCCTCTGTTGAATTCGGGCCCCGCGCTTGCCTGCCGGATCGGCGCTCTGAGGAGCGCTTGCCTCACACACGAAGGACCGGCGCTTCTATTGAACCATTGGCCTCCCCTCCCCCGTCCGGTCTACGAGATGAATTCCGCGAAGCTCATGCTCTATAGCAACTCGTCCGACATCGGCACCCCGAGCCCATCCAGGAACTCAGTGGCCCGCTGACGGTGCTCGACTGTTCGCGCCGATAGACCTCTCGAACAGGACGGCGACCGCTGCCAGGCGCCTCGCGCCCGTCCCCAGCCTGGCGCGAGCGGTGAGCCGGGTAGCCAGTTGACACCGCCATCTGCCCTGTTATAGCCTTGTCTTATGACAATAGATAAAGATGTCAGCACGGCAGGCGACCGGGCCGGGACCGCCCCGTCCGGCACGGGCGGCGACGACGGCCCGGCGGCCGCTGCGCGCTTACCGGCGTCACCGATCGAATTCCGACTCGACCCCGGCTCGGGCGTGCCGACCTACCTGCAGCTTGTCCAGCAGGTCGAGCACGCGCTGCGGCTCGGCTACCTCAAACTCGGCGACCAGCTGCCCAAGGTCAGGGATGTGGTGGCCTCGCTCGCCATCAACCCCAACACGGTCCTCAAGGCCTACCGCGAGCTGGAGACCAAGGGCCTGGCGGCCGGACGGCCCGGCCAGGGGACTTTCATCCAGGCCACTCTCAACCAGGTTGCCCTACCCGAGCTGACCGAGCTTCGCCGCTCCCTGCTCGGCTGGCTGGCCACCGCCGACGCGACCGGGCTGGACGAGGACGGGATGGTTGCCCTGTTCACCAGCGCGCTACGGGGTTTTCGCGAACGCCGCGGCGCGGCGAGCGGTGAGAAGGAGAGCGTCGCATGAACGTCATCGAAGCCATTGGTCTGGGCAAGCGCTACGGCAGCACCTGGGCGTTGCGTGGGTGCGCACTGGCGATTCCCGCCGGGCACGTGGCCGCTCTGGTCGGCCCGAACGGCGCCGGCAAGACCACCTTGCTGAACCTCGCAGTCGGCCTGACGGCTCCAACCGAAGGCACCGTCACCGTGCTCGACGGCCGGCCCGCCGGGTCCCCTGCCGCGCTGGACGGCATCGCTTTCGTGGCCCAGGACGCGCCCCTCTACAAGAACCTCTCCGTGGCCGACATGCTGCACCTGACCCGGAACCTAAACCGCCGCTTCGACCAGAGCTACGCCGCGGCGCGCCTCGGACAGCTCGGCATCCCGATGCGACGCAGGGCCGGCAACCTCTCCGGTGGCCAGCAGGCGCAACTCGCGCTGACCCTTGCACTGGCCCGGCGGCCACGCCTGCTCGTGCTGGATGAGCCGATGGCGATGCTCGACCCGCTGGCCCGGCACGACTTCATGGCTGCGGTGATGGCCGCGGTGGCCGACGGGGACGTGTCGGTGGTGCTCTCCTCGCACGTGCTGGCCGAGCTGGAGCGCGTGGCCGACTACCTCGTCCTCATAACGAGCGGGAGCGTCCAGGTGGCCGGTGAGGTCGACGACCTGCTCGCCTCCCACCGCGTGCTGACCGGCNNGCGCGCCAGGGGCGCCGAACCGATGGAGGTGACTAATTGGCAACGCTGACCACCGTGCAGCCGGCACAGGATGCCGGTCTGCGGCCGGTGCCCTGGCGAAGGATGACCTGGATTACCTGGCGGCAGCACCGACTCGCTTTGGCCGGTGTCATCGCGCTGCTCGGCGTGGCGGCCGCATACCTGCTGATCACGGGCCTGCAAATGCATCAGGCCTATGGCGCCGTCAGCGCATGTCGCCCCGCCGGTTCAGGTGTCTGCCAGCAGGCAGCCAACGATTTCTTGGATACCTACGCGCCTGGAGTCGGGGTCACCCTCGGCGTGTTTCAGGTGATCCCAGCTCTGATAGGAGCGTTCGCCGGCGCGCCGCTGCTGGCCCGGGAGTTCGAGACGGGCACCTTCCGCTACACCTGGACCCAGGGCTTCGGGCGGGCGCGATGGGCCCTCGCCAAGATCGCGCCACTCGCAGTCGCGGTTGCCGTTGCGGGCGGGGCGTTCACGTTGCTCGTCTCCTGGTACATGCAGCCGATATTCGGCGCGGGAGACCACAACGGTCCACTGTATCCCACCCTCTTCGACTTCCTCGGGGTTGCGCTCGCCGCCTGGATGTTGGCCGCCTTCGCCATCGGCGTCCTGGCCGGCGTCCTAGTCCGCCGGGTCATCCCCGCGATTTTCGCCACCCTGGCCGCGTGGGCTGGGCTCGCCTTCGTGACCGGGATCTTCCTGCGCCAGCACTACGAGGCACCGTTGGTGACGAGCAGCCCCAGCATTCCTGCCTCCGCGTGGGTGATCAGCCAGGGGTGGTTCCGGGGCGGCAATCCGGCGAGCCTGGACATGATCAACCAGACCCTTCGCCCGGTCGACGTCCAGGCGGTGACGCCCGAATTGTTCCAACCCGGGCCAGCGGCCCCGGCCACGTTCGGCGACCCCGTGAAGTACCTCATCCAGCACGGCTACACGCAGTTGACGACCTACCAGCCGGCCAGCCGATTCTGGCCGTTCCAGTGGATCGAGGGCGGCTGGCTGCTAGCGCTCTCACTGCTCCTCATCGCCGCGACCGTTTGGCTGGTGCGCCGCCGGGCGACCTAAGGTGCCGGCACTCGTTGTTGGCCGGTAAAGGCGCGAACTGGTGAACCGCTCGTACGCGGCGACCCTATCACCAGCCCGACGACCGAGTGAAGACGGCTGAGTTCCGCCTACGGCGCACCGCCTACGCGGAGGCGCAGCGATTGGCGGGTGCGCTCCAGTGCCAGTGGCAGCACTCGCGCC
>PLOF01000045.1 GCA_003142035.1 Candidatus Dormiibacterota bacterium | reverse complement strand
CCCCGTGATCCGGGCGGCGACGTCGGCGGAGGAGACGGTCGCCGCCTGACCGCGCTCCCGAGCCGCCTCGATGGGGCCGAGGACGACGACGTCCGCCTCCTCGAAGCTCCGCCGGTAGGCCTCGAGCAGGGTGAGGGTGCGCGAGTAGGTGTGGGGGGTGTGGACGGCGATGATCCGCCCTCCGCCGTAGCGGGCCCGGGCGGCGTTGATGGCGGCCCAGACCTCGGTGGGGTGATGGGCGTAGTCGTCGACCACGGTGACCCCGCCGGCCGTCCCCAGGATCTCGAAGCGGCGGGCGGGCCCCCGGAAGCCGGCGCAGGCCGCGACGCATTCCTCGATCGGCGCACCGGCGTACCTGGCGAGAGCCAGCGCGGCGGTGGCGTTGAGCGCATTGTGCCTGCCGGGAAAGGTGAGGGCCACCTCCGGGATCGCCAGCTCACGGCAGTCGACGCGGAAGCGCTGCACCGAGCCGTCGTCGTCGAGCCGGGTCACCCGCCAGTCAGCGCCCTCGCCCTCCCCGTAGACGGCGACCGGGCAGGAGGCGTGGGCGCGCAGCTCCAGCGCCGCGGGGTCGTCGCCGCAGAGCACCAGCAGCCCGCCGGTCGGCATCGTCTTCGCCAGCTGGACGAAGGGCATGCGGTACGCCTCGGGGGTCGGGTACACGTCGGGGTGGTCCCACTCCAACCGGGTCACGCAGGCCGCCTCAGGCCGCATGTGGAGAAACTTGGGGCGCGGGTCCCAGGGGGCGGTCGTGTACTCGTCGCCCTCGAAGACGAACGGACCGGTGCCGAGCCGGGCGCTCCCGCCGACGTCGAGGGAGGTCGAGCCGAGCCGGAAGCCCGGATCCATCCCGCAGCGCGCGAGCATGTGGATGAGCAGCGCCGAGGTGGTCGTCTTGCCGTGGGTGCCGCAGACCGAGAGGCGGAGCCGTGACCCGGTGAGCGAGACGAAGAACTCGACCTCGCTGCTGAGCGGGAGCCCCCGACGCTTGGCCTCCAGCCACTCCTCGTTGAGGGGCCGCACCTGATTGCCCACGACCACCAGGTCGGGGACGCCCCAGCGGTCGAGGTTGCGCGGGTCGTGCCCGTTCTCCCACTGGATGCCCGCCGCGGTGACGATGTCCGAGACCGGCGGGTAGGCGTGGTCGTCGCTGCCGGTGACCCGATCGCCCATCTGCTGGGCGAGGATGGCGGCGCCGCTCACCGCATAGCCGCAGATCCCCAGGAAGTGGACGTGGCGAGGGCGAGCGGTGGCGGCGGGGGGCGGGGCGCTCGACTCAGGCGGCACGGGGGGCTCCCCGGGCGCGGCCGGTGCCCGCCAGACGCCGGACGATCGCCGCCACATTGGCGGTCGCCTCGGGCCTGCCCATGGACCGGCTCTTCTCGGCCATCCCCCGCCATCGCTCGGGATCGCCCAGGACCTCCTCCAGGACACCGCGCAGGCGCTCCCCGTCGCACTCGGCGTCGGTCAGGAGCAGGGCGGCCCCGGCGTCGACGTAGGGGGCCGCATTGTGCCGCTGGTGGTCCCCGGCGTGGGGATAGGGGACGAGGATCATGGGGCGACCGAGGGCACTCACCTCGGCGAGGGACGAGCCCCCGGCGCGCATCAGCACCAGGTCGGCGGCGGCCACCCGGGCGGCGGCGTCGCCGTAGAAGGCGGCCACCTCCCAGCGGCGCTGCACTGCGGGCTCCTGCGCGGCGCGGACGGCGAGCACCTCGGCCTCGTCGAGCTGGCCGCACTGGTGGGTGATCTCCAGCTCCGGATGGTCACGGAGCAGGCGGGGAGCGCAGTCGCAGAGCGCCCGATTGATCCGCCGCGCCCCCTGCGAGCCGCCCCACGCCAAAAGACGCCGGGGACGGTCGCCGAGGGGGGGTGCCCCGTCGCGGAACTCCTTCCGGACCGGGTTGCCGGTCACCTCCACCCCCCGCCCGCGCAGCAACCGGGCGGTCCCGNNAGCGCATTCTGCTCGAGGAGGAGAACGGGCACCCGCTCGCGCCGGGCGGCGAGCACCACCGGCACCGAGACGTACCCCGCGGCCCCCACCACGACATCGGGCCCGAACCGGCGGATGATGCGGCGCGCCTCCCTCACCGACCGGGTCAGACGCACCGCAAAGCCGGCGACCGTGGCCGGGTGGGCAAAGTCGAGGCCGCGGATATCCAGGGTCTCGAGGGGGATGCCGGTGCGCTCGACGAGCGCCTCGGCGACCCCGCCCCGCCGGCCGACCAGGAGCACTGCGCCCTCCGGGTCAGCGGCGCGCAACTCGTCTGCGACCGCCAGAGCTGGGATCAGGTGCCCCCCCGTCCCGCCCCCGGCGATCAACGTTCGCACGACTGAGAGCCCCCTGTCGTTGCACCCCAGAGAAGCCACGCCTCTCCGCGGACGCCTGGCGCCGACCCTGTGCCGACACATTGCAGAGTATCCCCACCGCGAACAGGTTCATCACCAGGGCGGTGCCGCCGTAGCTGATGAAGGGGAGCGGGATGCCGGTGGTCGGGATCATGGCGGTCACCGCGGCGACGTTGACGAAGGCCTGAATGCAGATCCAGGCGGTGATCCCGCCGGAGAGCAGCGTCCCGAAGCGGTCGGGAGCGCGCAGCGACGCCCGGATCCCCCGCCAGGCCAGGAAGGTGAAGGCGACCACCACCGCCGCCGTCCCGATCAGGCCCAGCTCCTCGCCGATGATCGCGAAGATGAAGTCGGTGTGAGCCTCGGGAAGCCAGGCGTACTTCAGGATGGAGTTGCCCAGCCCGACCCCGGTCAGACCACCCCGCCCCAGCCCAAAGAGGGCCTGGGTGCCCTGCCAGCAGGTGCTCAGCGAGACGTCGGTCACCGACTGGCCAAAGCAGGTGATCCGGCTGAGCCGGTAGGGCTCGGCGAGGACGGTGAGCCAGCCGACACCCCCGCCGATGGCCAGCAGGGTGATCAGGTGCCGGTAACGGGCACCGGCCAGGAAGAGCAGGACGCCGCCGACGGCGGCGATCACCACGGTGCTCCCCAGGTCCTTCTCGGCGAGGATCAGCACCACCGGGATGCTGAGCAGGATGACGTAGTCGCGGATCCCCCGCCAGCTCCGGACCAGGGTGCCTCGATCGCTCAGCCACCGGCCCAGCACGATGATCGCCGCGAGCGCCGCCACCGCCGACGGCTGGAGCTCGATGACCCGGAAGTTGAACCAGCGCCGGGCTCCATTGATCTGGGTGCCGATGTGGGGCACCAGCACGGCGAGCAGCATCAGCACCGTGATCAGGCCGATGGCGCGGGAGAAGCGAAGCAGGTGGTGATAGTCGAGCCGGGCGAGCACCAGCATCCCGGCCAGGCCCACCACCATGTAGGCGATCTGGCGCTCGAAGTAGTAGCTGGGATTGCCGGTCTGCTGATAGGCGAGCACCTCGGAGGCGCTGTAGACCATCACCAGGCCAAAGGCGCAGACGGCGGCGACGGCGACATACAGCCATCCATCGACCGCGGCGAGGCCTCGCGTCGCCGGCGTGAGCTCGACCCTGGCTCTGCGGATGGGCAGATCGAGACTGCGCGTCGGGGACGTCTGGACGGCCATGCGGCTCCTGCGGTGCGATGACGTGGGGGGGACGGCTGCGGGAATCAGGCCAGGCGGCCATTGTTACGCACGCGGCGGCTTTGTGGCGAAGCATTGCGACAGTGCTTCGCACTCGACGGCCAGCCAGGGTCACGCGACCACGTGCACCGTCAGCAGGGTGAGGGTCAATGCGACCGCGCCTCCGGCCGCGAAGAGCAACACCAGGCGTTCCTCGCTCATGCCCATCTTCTCGAAGTGATGGTGGAGCGGGCTGGCTCGGAACACCCGCCGATGGAAACGCGTGATGGCCGTGACGTTGACGATGACGCTGGCCGTTTCGACCGCGAAGACGATGCCGAGCAGGGGCAACAGCCAGAGCAGATGGGCCTCGACGCAGATCGCGGTCAGGGCGGCTCCGAGGCCAAGGGCCCCGGTATCGCCCATGAAGATCCGGGCGGGGTGCCAGTTGTAGAGGAGGAAGGCGGCGATGGTGCCGAGGAGGGCGGCGGCGAGCGCGGCGGCACTCCCAGCCCCCAGCCAGAGGGAGGCGACGATGGCGCCGACCAGGGCAATGACGACACAGCTCCCGGCCAGGCCGTCCACGCCGTCGGTGAGGTTGACGGCATTGGTGGTGGCCACCACGGCGATGGCGGAGAGCGGGACGATCGCCCAGCCGAGCTTGACCATCCCGGCGAGGGGGAGGGCCTGAGCGGTCGCGCCGGCGGCGTGGAGGCCGAATCCGACCGCGACCCCGACCACGATTTGAAGCACCAGCTTCTGCCGGACCCGCAAGCCCAGCGAGCCGAGGCCCCGGACGTTGGCGAGGTCGTCGAGAAATCCCACCGCCGCCCCGCCGACGAGCGCGAAGGCGATCACGAAGCCGGCCTGGGTGCGGTCGGTGGCCAGCCACACGGCCACGCCGATGAGGCAGAAGAGGATGCCACCCATGGTCGGAGTCCCCGCCTTCGCCCGGTGGGTCGAGGGGTTGTACACCTGCACCATCTGCCCAGCTCCGAGACGGGTCAGGATGGTGATCAGCACCGGGTAGAGGGCGACGCCCACGACGAAGCAGACGGCGGCGACGATGATGGCGTGGGTCATGCCAGCAGGCGCCGCACGACCCGGTCGAGTCCGATCCCGCGGCTCCCCTTGACCAGGACCACGGTGCCGGGGCCGAGCAGCGGGACGGCGAGCTCGGCCGCTCGATCCGCGTCCGCGGCCTGGGCGACCGCCGCCGCGGGCATCCCGGCGGCGACCGCGGCGGCGGCAACCACCTCAGCCTGCTCTCCGACGGCGATCAGCCGGGTGGCGGCCCCGGCGGCGCGACGCCCGGCCTCGCGGTGGGCGGGGAGCGTGCGGTCGCCCAACTCCAGCATGTCGCCAATAATGGCGAGCCGCTCGGGGGCTCCGCTGGCCCGGAGCACCTCGAGAGCCGCCGCCAGCGAGGCGGGGCTGCTGTTATAGCTGTCGTCGACAATGGTGGAGCCCTGGAGGCCATCCATCACCTCGCCGCGGTGCTCGGCCGGGGCGAACTCGCCGATCCGTCCGGCGGCCTCGGCGATGCCGACCCCGAAGCAGGAGGCGACGGCCGCCGCGGCGGCCGCGTCGAGCAGGAGGTGACGCCCCGGGACCCGCAGGCGGATCGGGGCGCGCCCGTCGGGACCGACGAGGACGCCCCGGCTGCCCAGCACGCCGTCGGCAGCGATGTCCGCCACCCGCCAGGTGGCCTCCGGGCTCTCCTCCCCGAACCAGCGGACGGGGGCGCGGCTCTGCGCCGCGACCCCCACCACCCGGGGATCGTCGGCATTGAGGATGGCGGCGCCGTCCCGAGGGAGCGCGGCGAGCAGCTCCGCCTTCGCCTGGGCGATCGCCGCCTCGGAGCCGAGCCGGCCGATGTGGGCCTGGCCGACGTTGAGCAGCACCCCGTAGGTGGGATGGGTGAAGCCGGCAAGGTCGGCGATCTCGCCGGGAGCGGTCATCGCCATCTCGATCACCAGGCGCTCCACCGGCGGCTCCAGCCGGAGCACGTGGAGCGGGATCTGGGTCCAGGTGTTGAGGTTCCCCGGCGTCCTGGCGGTCGGCCGCCCGGAGAGGGCCAGCGCGCACATCTCCTTGGCGGTGGTCTTGCCCACCGAACCGGTCACCCCCACCACGGTGGCCCCGAGCTGGGCAATCCGCCGGGAGCAGGCGGCGCGCAGCGCGGCGGCGGTGTCGGGCACCCGGATGAGGAGGGGCGGTGTCTCCGCCCCCGGCCGGAAGGTCTCCCCCACCACCGCGAGGGCGGCGCCCCGGCGGGCGGCATCGGCCACGAACGCGTGGCCGTCCATCGCCTCTCCGGGCAGGGCGACGAAGGCCGCACCGGTGGTCACCCTTCGCGAGTCGCTGACCAGGTCGGAGATCTCGAGGCGGGCGCCCGGTGCGGCCTCGAGCCGGCCGCCGAGGAGTTCGGCGAGCGAATCAGCGCGGAGCACCGCCGGATGGTGCCACAGCCGGGGGAAGCGCGGAGAAGGCGGGAGGCTCAGGGGGTCAGGTGGTAGTAGTCGATCATCTGCTCGGCCATCTGCCGCCACACCGGAGCGGCGAGCAGGGAGCCGAAGTCGTCCGCGGCCGGGACCTGCGGCTCGTTGATCACCACCATCATGGTGAACTGCGGGTCGGAGGCGGGGAGGAAGCCGACGAAGGAGGTGACGCTCCCGGTCATCTTGCCGTTGATGGGCTCCTGGGCGGTCCCCGTCTTGCCCGCCACCTCTCCGCTCCATCCGGGGATGCGGGCGTCGAAGCCCTCGCCGTCGGAGTCGTCGACAACGTGGGTCATCATGGTGGTGAGGGTCGACGCCGTCGCCGATGAGATCACCTGGCGGGTGGTCGGCACCACCGGGGTGGTGGTCCCAGTGGTGGGATCGATGATGGCGTCGACGGCGTGGGGCTCCACCCACACCCCGCCGTTGGCGATCGCGTTCTCGGCGGCGAGCATCTCCACCGGGGTGACCACCACGCTCTGTCCGAAAGACATCTCGCTGTAGTCGAGCATGGAGAGCTTGCTCTGCGACGCCATCTGCTGATTGGCCTCACCGGCCAGGTCCACGCCGGTCGGGGCGCCGATCCCGAAGCCCAGCATGTTGGTGTAGAAGGCGTTTGTCCCCTCCAGGTTCATGACCTTCATGGCCCCGTTGTTGAGCGACATGTCAAGCACCTTCTGCATGGTGACCTGGCCGTGACTCTGATCGTCCCAGTCGTGGATGAGGACACCGTCGACCACGGTCTGCTGCTCGTCGAAGGTGTATCCGGGGGTGATGGCGCCGTCCTGCAGGCCGCCGGCGAAAGTGACCGTCTTCATCACCGACCCGGGCTGGTAAAGACCGTCGACCGACTGGTCGGCGAAGTCCCCGATGGGCGCCGACGCGTAGTCGGTGGCGTCGTAGCTCGGGTAGTCGGCCCAGGCCTGGATCGCCCCGGTGTGGGTGTTCATCACCAGGATCTCCCCGGACTGGGCGCTGTCCTTGGTGACCGCCTCCGCGATCGCCTGCTCGGCCCAGTACTGGACCTGGGAGCTGAGGCCCAACTCGAGGTTGTCACCGTCCTGGGCGGGCACGTTGTGTGCCTGGTTGAGGTAGATGGCGTAGCCCTGGCTGTCCTTGATCTCCGACGCCTCGCCGGCCTTGCCGGTGAGGAGGGAGTTGTAGTAGCCCTCCACGCCGTACTGTCCCTGGCCATCGGCGTTGACGAAGCCGAGCAGGTTGGCGGCGAACGACTCCCCGGGCACCGCCGACGGCTCGTAGACCGGCTCGTCCTCCTCGGTGAGGATGAGACCGTTCACGGGGAGCAGGGACAGCTGATCTTTGACGGTCTGGCTCACGTGGTCGGCGAGGAAGGCGTACTGGTTGGGCTCGGAGAGCACCTGGACGACCTGGCTCTCGCTCATCTTGAGCACCGCGGCGATCTGTGCCGCGTCCGCATCCACCTGGTCCGCCCGGATCAATGCGGGGTCGACGTAGACGGAGTAGGTGGGCACGGTGCCGACCAGGACCTGGCCGTTGCTGTCCAGAATCTCACCCCGGTGGGCGGGGAGGACAAAGCTCATGTTGTCCTCCTTGGCGGCGGCGGCGGCGAGCGCGGTGTGCTCACCGACCTGGACCTGGAAGAGGTGACCGAGCAGGAGGATGGCGAGGGACGCGAAGCAGAGCATCAGCCAGATGGCACGCCCCCGGACGTGGGGCCCCTCGCCGACGAACCACCCGCGGGACGTCGTCGGAGGGCCTCCGGGTCCGTCGAGAGAGGTCCGGTGATTCCCCGGCGCTGCCTTACCCGGCGTCGCCGGGGGTGTGGCGACGGCGATCCTCCCGGAGGGTGTCGCCGAGGGCTTTCCGGCGAGCCAGTCACGCCCGGCCCAATCGCGGTTCAGAGGAGCGTCACCGGAACCCGAGCCGCCGCGGGCGCGGCGCCTCACGCCGGGCCGCCGAAGACACCGAGGAGAGCGGAGCCGAACTCGCCGAGAACCGAGCTCCCGGACTGGGTGGACGGGGCAGCCAGCTCGGTGGCGGCGGGCGGTGTCGCCACCTGGGCGGCCGGCGCGACGGCGTAGGCCCAGGTGCCGCCGGTGACCATCCCCAGCTGCTGCGCCGACTCGATGATCCTCGCCGAGGCGGAGAGCTCGGCGAGCTGGCTGCCGAGCTGCTGATCCTCCAGGGTCAGCTGCTGCTGCTGGTGGATCAGGGACGTCTGGTCGTAGTTGGCCTGGGTGGCCTGGGCCGTCTGGCTGACGTAGGCGAGGCCGACCCCCGCACAGACCGCGATGATCGGGAGCAGGGGGAGCGGCGTGCGCGGTCCACCCCGCCGCCTCCTGTCCCGCCGCGACGAGGTCGCGCTGGGAGGGAGGGCGTCGGTGGACGGTTCGGCGTCGCCGCGGTCACGGAGGGGGTGAAGGTGCATGGGATGTTGCCTGGACGTGGGGTGGGACGGTTGCTGCGACGGGTCGCCGCGGACGGCGGCGGGGGGAGGGGACGGAGGAGGTCAGCAGACGCCGGCCTCCTCCGCAGGGAGGGGGGGGTGATGGGGAGGTGTCGGGAGAGGGGTGAGAGGAGGCCGGCGACTGCCGGCCTCCTCTGCAGGGAAGGGGAGGCTATGTGGGTTCCAGCTTCTCCGCCACCCGGAGGCGGGCCGACCTGGACCTGGGGTTCACGGCCAGTTCCTCTGCGTCGGGTCGGATCGCCCTGCGGGTGAGAAGGAGGAGCGAGGCCCGGTGAGCGCAGGTGCAGAAAGGCTGTTGGGGCGGACAGAGACAGTTCTGAGCTGCGACGTGGAGTGCGTTCTTTACAAGGGAGTCCTCAAGAGAATGAAAGGAGATGACCCCAAGACGCCCACCGGGCCGGAGGATCGATATGGCGGCCTGCAGCCCGCGACGGAGGCTCTCCAGCTCGTGGTTGACCTCGATGCGGAGGGCCTGGAAGGTTCGAGTGGCGGGATGAATCCGCTTTGGCCAGAAGCGGCGGGGGATGGTCTGCTCGACCAGCTCCCGAAGCTGCTGGGTGGTGGCCATCGGCCGTCGCCCCCGCTCCCGGATAACGGCCCGGGCAATCGCGGTGGCGAATCTCTCCTCGCCGTAGGTGCGGAACAGGGCGGCCAGGTCGGCCTCGTCCCAGCTGTTGAGGAGGGTGGCCGCGGTCTCGCCGGCCGCGGTCTGGTCCATCCGCATGTCGAGCGGGCCGTCCTGCCGGAAGCTGAAGCCGCGGGCGGGATCGTCGAGCTGAGGGGAGGAGGTGCCAAGGTCGAGACAGATGGAGTCGACGGCGACGATCCCGTGGCCCGCGGCGATGTGGTCGAGCTCGGCGAAATCACCCTGGGCGAGGATCAGCCGCTCACCGGCCGCACCGGCGAAGCGCAGGCGGGCTCGGGCGATCGCGGTGGGATCCTTGTCGATGGCAAGGACCCGCCCGGTCGCGCCGACCCTGTCCAAGAGCGCGGCGGTGACGCCGCCGCCGCCCAGGGTCCCGTCGACGGCCACCTGGCCGGCGTGGGGCTGCAGGTTCTGTATGAGAGGTGTAAGGAGGACCGGCCGGTGGAGGCTCGCCTCAGGCGGCTCCCCGGGCGTGGCATCGGCGGACCTGTCCATGCCTGCCACGATCGGCATGGGCGGGTGGTNNTCGGTGAAGAACTCGGGAGTGAGCTCACGCGTCTCCTCCTCCCAACGCTCCGTGGAGCAGACCTCGACGAACTCGCCCATGCCCACGAAGGTGGCCCGCTCCCCGATGGCGGCGAACTCACGATGGGACGGGTGGAGCAGGAGGCGGCCCTGGGAGTCGAGCTCGACATCGCGGGTGCCGGCATTGACCCGCCGGAGGTACTTGCGCTGCTCGGCGGGGGTTCCGGCCGTGATGCTGAGGGTGCGCAGGTGCGCCTCCCAGGTGGCGGTGGGCCAGATCACGAGGCGTCCCTCGGGGCCGATGGAGACCACCGCGCCCGGTGCCAGATGCGGCCGGAACTGGGCGGGGACTGCCACCCTCCCCTTGGCATCGACGGCGTGATCAAATTGGCCGAGGAGCATGTGAGGTCACGCATCGCCGCCGGCACAGGGCCGGAGGCGGATCGGGTCAGGGACCTTGCGGTCACGTTCACCACTTCTCACCACTTCTCACCACCAGGGTGGCCGAAGACTACTCCCGCCGGTCCAATGCGTCAATCAGAACGGATGTACGTCAGTCAGTCGGAACGGATGCCCTCCCCCACCAAGCGGGTCGGGCGCGCCGGGGCCGGCGAACTCGGATATGGCATCCCGGAGGTACACTCGAGGGGCAAGCCGGTCGGACGGCCGCGGGCGGTTCGCCGCCTGAGGAAAGTCCGGACTCCACAGAGCAGGGCGCTGGATAACATCCAGTCGGGGCGACCCGAAGGAGAGTGCCACAGAAAGGACACAGCCGCGGCAACGGTCGCGGCAACGGTGAAATGGTGGGGTAAGAGCCCACCGGCGGCCGGGTGACCGGCCGGCCAGGTAAACCCCGTCCGGAGCAAGGTCGAACAGGGACGGACGCCTCGGCGTCCAGGGGCTGCTCGTCCCAGGTCCCGGGTCAGACCGCACGAGGTGCCGGGCAACC
>PLOF01000030.1 GCA_003142035.1 Candidatus Dormiibacterota bacterium | reverse complement strand
ACGTCGAGGAAGGACTGGAGGTTATGGAACCGGTACCGAGCGCGCAGCGCCGCCGCATCCGCATAGGGGAGGGGCTGCCGGTTGCGCTCCGCGACCTCCAGGGCGAGCTCCGGCTCGAGCGTGCCCTCGATGTGGAGGTGCAGCTCCGCCTTGGGGATCGGAACGGAGGGGCGATCAGCGATCCGGGGACAATACCCCTCCGACACGGCGGGATGAGCGGCAGCTACCCCTCCGACCGAGCCGGGGCCCCGAGCTCCCGGGCGATGCCGTCGGCCCAGGCGTCGATCGCCTCCCAGTCGCGGAAGTCACCCTCGATGAACAGCTTCCCGGCGGCCGGCAGCGTTGCCATGACCCGATGAGCGCCGCGAAGCTTGCTGCGATCCAGCGCACCGAAGAACACCCTCTGATCGCGGGCGCCGATGGCCGTGGCCAGCTCGCCGAACTCCTTGGGAGCGGCCGCCGCGACCACGTCCCTGCCCCGGGAATCGGTGGTCGCGGTCCCGATCGGCCCACTGCTGAAGAGCCACACAGGCCTGGTCGATAGGACAGCTCGGTGAGCCCGCGTGAAATCCCTCGCGTCCTTCATCCAGGAGCCCATGTACGCGGCACTCCCGATCACAAAGGCGTCATAGACAGCCGGGTCGGCGACATCGCTCACCGATCGCACGTCGACCGGCAGCCCGGCATCGGCCAACCTCGCACCGATCCGCTCTGCGATTCCCTGCGAGGCTCCGTATCTGCTGGCATAGGCGACGAGTGTTGTCATCGGCTCTTCCTCTCCGTCGATCATCCGCCGTGGCCGATGGCCATGACAGGGTCCTCCGAACCGTCTGGGCGCGTGGCCTTCGACACGGATCCGCACCTCCGTGGTTGCGCAGCCGATGTCCGGCGGCCGCGCCGAGATTGTCAATCCGGGAGAGGGCGATTATCAATTCGCTAACGCCTGGAGAAGATGTGGTTGAGCCTCATTCGCGCCCTCCTTTTGTACGGTTGCGAACCAGAAAGGGCTCCCCGCATGATCCCCGCCGTAGGGTCAACGTCACTCGGAAGGGGAAGCAGGTTATGAAGGGAAGCGCAGCCAGGGCCACGTGCCTCGGTCTCGCGTTGACGGTGGTGGGGACGCTCGCCGCGTGCGGCGGATCCAGCGACTCCTCGTGGTCGAACGTGACGTCCGCGGCGTCCAACGGCGGCATGAGCGCCTTGGTTACCGCTGCCAAGGCAGAGGGTCAGTTGAACGTCATCGCCCTGCCGCTCAACTGGGCCAACTACGGCGCCATCATCAAGGACTTCTCGGCCAAGTACGGCATCAAGGTCAACCAGGCCAACCCCCAGGGCAGCAGCCAGGACGAGGTCAACGCCGTGAACTCCGAGAAGGGCACCAGCAAGGCGCCGGATGTGCTCGACATCGGGATGGCGGTGGCCTGGGCAAACACCAGCCTCTTCGCACCGTACGAGGTCTCCGAGTGGTCGAGCATCCCCGCCAATCAGAAGGACGCCGGCGGCCTCTGGTATCAGGACTACGGCGGCTACATGTCGATCGGCTACGACTCGAGCAAGTACACCGTCACCTCGGTGGCTGACCTGCTCACACCCGCCTTCAAGAGCGCGGTCGCGCTCAACGGTGACCCGACCGAGGCCAACGCGGCACTCAACGGAGTGATGCTGGCGTCGCTCGCCAACGGCGGGTCGATCAGCAACATCGGACCCGGCGTCAGCTTCTTCAAGCAGCTGAACGCGGCAGGTAACTTCGTGCCGGTCACCGCCACCGCGGCGACGATCGACAACGGGACGACCCCCGTGGTCTTCGACTGGGACTACCTCAACTCGGCGAGCGTGGTGAACCTTCCCAGTTGGAAGGTGTTCGTCCCGTCCAACGCGATTCTGGGTGGCTACTACGCCCAGGCGATCACCAAGACCGCACCCCACCCGGCCGCGGCCAGACTGTGGGAGGAGTACCTCTACTCCGCCACCGGCCAGAACCTCTGGCTGCAGGGCGGTGCGCGTCCCGTCGAGATGACCGCGATGCAGGCCAACGGCAGCCTCAACCAGACCTACGCGGCGGCGCTCCCGGCCGTGAGCGGGTCGCCGGTGACCCTGGATCAGAGCCAGGCGTCCGCCGCAGCCTCCTACCTCGCCAGCAACTGGTCTGCGGCCGTCGGCAGTTGACCGCAGTCGCCGTCTCGGAAACAGAGTATGTGAGGCGCCCCCTGGGGGGGCGCCTCCGCATATCCAGCGCCTGGCTCGGCGCGGCACCGTTTCTCCTCTACACCGGGCTCTTCCTGTTCCTGCCCACGGTTCTGGTCGCGGTCGGAGCCTTCAGCGGCCCTCACGGTCCGACCCTGGCCAACCTGGCGCAACTGAGCCGGCCGTACGTCGTCAGCGCCTTCCTCAACAGCCTGGTCCTGTCGGCGGTGAGCGCGAGCGTCGGGGCGGTGGTCGGGTCCGTCCTTGCCTACGCGGTCGCGACCGGCTCGCCTGACGGGATCCTCCGCCGGCTGGTCACCGCGTTCTGCGGGGTGCTCTCCCAGTTCGGCGGCGTCACCCTCGCCTTCGCGTTCATCGCCACCATCGGCACCGAGGGGTTCATCGTCATCTGGCTGCAGCAGCACGGCATACGGTTCTACCCCAACGGGGTCTGGCTCTTCTCCCTCACCGGGCTGACCCTGATCTACACGTACTTCGAGATCCCGCTGATGGTGATCGTCTTCATGCCCGCCCTTGACGGCATCCGCCCCCAATGGCGCGAGGCGACCGAGACCCTGGGTGGGGGCACCTGGCACTACTGGCGGCACGTGGCGGGACCGCTGCTCATGCCCGCGTTCCTGGGGGCCTGGCTGCTCCTCTTCGCCAACGCCTTCTCCGCGTATGCGACCGCGGCCGCACTGCTCGACATCGGCGGGGTCATCGTGCCGCTTCAGATCAGCCGGGCACTCAGCAGCGAGGTGGGTCTCGACCAGGCCAACTTCGCCGCCGCACTCGCCCTGGGCATGGTGGTGATCGTCGCCATCATCACCCTGCTCTACGCGCGGCTGCAGCGCCGCTCGGCGCGCTGGCTGCCGCGATGACGGCGCTGCGGGGTCGCCCGTCGTGAACCGCCGCCAGCGTCGCCGCCTGGCCGCGTTCAAGGCCGTCGTCTACGTCGTGCTCGGCCTCTTCTTCCTCCTGCCCATCGCGGCCATGGTGGAGTTCGCCACCCGCGGGGTCGGCATCAGCAGCCCGCGCACCCTGACCGCGTTCACCAGCATCGGCTCCGATCCGGAGCTGGTCGACGCCATCACGGCGTCACTCGAGCTGGCCGTGATCACCTCCTTGGGGATGCTGGCCCTGCTTCTGCCGACCATGATCTGGATCCGCCTGCGCGTGCCGCAGATGGTGCGGCCCGTCGAGCTGGTGTGCCTCACCCCGCTCACCATCCCTGCGATCGTGCTGGTGGTCGGTTTCGCACCCATCTACAACTGGATCGAGATCAACGTCAGCGATTCGATCCTGATGCTGGCACTCGCCTATCTGGTCCTCGTCCTCCCGTACTGCTACCGCGCCCTCGACGCGGGTCTCTCCGCCGTCGACATCCGCACCCTCTCGGAGGCGGCCAGGAGTCTCGGCGCGAGCTGGGCCACGGTGATGTGGCGGATCATCGTGCCCAACATGTCGAGCGCCGTCTCCAACGCCTGCCTGCTCTGCGTTGCAGTGGTGCTCGGGGAGTTCACCGTCGCCAATCTCCTCAACTTCGAGAACCTGCAGGTGGCCATCTCCATCCTGGGCACCGGCAACGCCAGCGTCTCGATCGCCCTGGCCGTCGTGTCGCTCGTCTTCGTCTTCTTCTTCCTGCTCCTCCTCTCGTTCCTCGGCCGGGCCCTCTCACGCCGCCGCGGCGGCGCGGCGAGGGCCTGAGATGGGTGCGCTCGACGCCCGACCGATCGGTGCATCGTGGGGTGGCTCGCGTTCAGCCGCCGAGGTGCGCCTCGAGGGGCTGCGCCGCGTCTACGGGTCGACCACCGCCCTGGACGGGCTCGACATCACCATCCATGCCGGCGAGCTCGTCGCCCTCCTGGGACCCTCGGGATGTGGCAAGACCACCGCGCTGCGCCTCGTCGCCGGCCTTGAGGACGCCGACGGTGGCCGGGTTGTGATCGATGGCCGGGATGTCACCCATCTGCCAACCAGCCGGCGCGACAGCGGCATGGTGTTCCAGGCGTACTCGCTCTTTCCGCACATGACGGCCCGGGAGAACGTCGCCTTCGGACTGCGCATGCGCAAGGTCGGCGTCGCGGAGCGACGCCAGCGCGCCGGGGAGATGCTCGAGCTGGTCGGACTGAGCACCCAGGCGGATCGCTACGCACACCAGCTCTCCGGTGGCCAGCAGCAGCGGGTGGCGCTGGCGCGTGCGCTCGCCATCCGCCCCTCGGTCCTGCTCCTCGACGAACCCCTCTCCGCCCTGGACGCCCGGGTTCGCAGCCAGCTGCGGGACGAGATCCGTCGCGTGCAGCGCGAGGTCGGCATCACCACCCTCTTCGTCACCCACGACCAGGAGGAGGCGCTCGCCATCGCCGACCGGGTGGGGGTCATGCGCGCCGGCCGTCTGGAACAGCTGGGACCGCCCACCAGCATCTATTCCCAGCCGGCGACGCCCTTCGTGGCCGAGTTCGTCGGCCTCACCAACCGGCTCGCCGGGGTGGTGACGGGAGGTGCCGTCGACGTCCGCGGCATCCGCCTCCCCCTCATCGCCACCGACACGCCGGACGGACCCGCGGTGGCCCTGGTGCGGCCGGAGGCGGTGTCACTGGCGCCGGCTCTCGACGGCTTCAACGGACCGCTCTCGGGGACGGTCATCGCCGTCTCCTTCCTGGGCGCGGTGAGCCGGCTGACGATCGACCTGGGCGACACCACCGTGCTGGTCCAGGTCCCCACCGCCGAGGCCGCGGCCCACCCGGGCGGATCGCGGGTCCGCATCGCGCTCCGCCTGGACCCGGTCCTGATCACCCGCGAAGGCGCACAGGGTCGGGGATAGCTCAATGCCGCTCACCCGCCGCCAGACCCTCGGCCCGGGCGACACCCTGAGCACCGGCACGCTCTCCTCGTACCGGGCGGTCGCGGCTCGTCCGGGGGAGGAGCACGTGATCCGCACCGAGCTGCTGGGGGAGCCCGACCCGCCGCCGGCGGGCGACCTCCCAGCGTTTGCGGCAGGGGGGCAGCGAGCGATCGCCTGTGTCGCCCATATGACCGACCTGCACGTCGGCGACGTCCAGTCGCCGGCTCGCTTCGAGTTCCTCAACCGCGAGTTCCGGGACCCCCGGTTCGCGGGGCTGATCCCCACGCAGCGCCCCCAGGAGGCCCTCACAGCCCATGCGCTCGACGCCCTCGTCCGGACGCTGAACGGCGGCCTCGCCGGACCTCTCACGGGGGCGACGCCCGAGCTGGTCCTGACCGGCGGGGACGCCGTCGACAACGGCCAGCACAACGAGGTGCTCACGCTGCTGCGCCTGCTCGACGGTGGTCGGGTCAGTCCCAACTCGGGCGCACCCGACTACGAGGGCGTGCAGTCCCCCGGCTGGCCCGACGACATCTTCTGGGTGCCGGACGGGAGGCCGGGTGCACCCGACCTCTTTGTCCGCGAGCATGGCTACCCCGTCCTCCCGGGACTGCTCCAACGTGCTCTTCTGCCCTTCGAGGCGCCCGGACTTCGCCTTCCCTGGCTCGGCTGTCACGGCAACCACGACAGCCTCTGCCAGGGCGTCGGGCTGATGACGCCCGCCCTACGGGGTGCTGTCATCGGGCGGCGCAAGCCGATCGCCCTACCCGAGGGATTCGATCGTGACCAGGCCCACGACGCCTTCGTCCTCCGGCCGGAGGACTTCCTGGCCGGCGCCGCGGTCGAGGTCACTCCGGACGCCGAGCGGCGGCCCTGCAGCATCGGGGAGTACGTCTCGGCCCACGCCGACGGGGCGGCACGACGGGACCACGGGTTCGACGAGCGGAATCGCCGTGATCACACCGCCTACCACGTCCACGACACCGGCGCAGTCCGGTTCATCGTGCTGGACACCGCCTGCCCGGGCGGGTCGGCCGACCTCTGCATGGACGACTCACAGCTCGGCTGGCTCGAGGCCCGCCTCGCCGAGGTGCACGCCTCCTATCGCACCACCGACGGCCGGCGGGTGCGGACGGAGGCGGAGGACCGCCTGGTGGTGGTCGTCTCGCACCACGGGTCGTACGGCCCGGTGAGCACCCGGTCACACGCGGACGGCACCATACCCGGAGCCGGTAGCCGGCTGCTCCCGACCCTCCTCCGCTTCGACAACGTGGTGCTCTGGCTCAACGGGCACACCCACATGCACGCCATCCACGCCCGCCCTGCACCGGGCGACCAGGAGCACGGTCTCTGGGAGGTCACCACCGGGTCACTGGTGGACTGGCCATGCCAGGCCCGGCTGGTCGAGCTCTTCGACGCCGGCGACGGAGTGCTGGGCATCGCCAGCACGATGATCGACCACGACGGCCCGGCCGAGCCGGAGCATGCGCAGACCACCCTGGAGATGGCCGCCCTCCATCGCGAGCTCGCCGCCAACCATCCGATGGCCGGGTTCGGATCGGTGTTCGAGGGGACCCGGCTGGACCGCAATGCGATCATGCTGAGACGCGTGGGGTTCGCACTGCCCTAGAGCCGCCGGAACAGCCTGAGGTCTCGGGCTCGCCCGGTCGGAACTGAGAGCTTGGTGGAGGCGTGACAGATGAAGGCTGTGGTGTACGA
>PLOF01000037.1 GCA_003142035.1 Candidatus Dormiibacterota bacterium | reverse complement strand
GAAACTCTGGGCGCTTTGGTGCGACTGGGACAGATGCATCTGCCCCATGCTCGGCCGGGGCAGATGGTCGACTTTAGAGTGGAAGCGGCAGCTGGCCCGGGTCCACACCCGCGTCCAGCCGAGGCTCGACATCCAACCCGAGCAGTTCCCCCATCTGGCGGCGGGCGGCGATGTCCGCGAGGTCATGCACCGGGATCTCCCGCGACCTCGCCAGGCATATTCCGCTCCCCGTGCCACCGCGCCCCCTGGCCCCCGGCGTCCAGCAGACCACCATCTCGACCGGTGACCGGAGGTCGGCGCCGAGGATCTGGTGGGCGTTGCGGGCGTGCAGCCGACGGCTGCTCTTGGGCAGCCGCGCAAAGACGGGGTGGATCCGCGCCATGACGTCGTATGCCTCCGGGGACGCCTCGACCAGGCGAGCCTCGAAGTGCTCGTTGTACCCGGGCCACGGCAGGTAGATCTCGCATCTCCCACCGACCTCCCGTGCCCCTTTCTCGAAGGCGCTGTCCGCCCCGACGGCGCCGCCCGACCGGAGCGTCCAGCCGCGCCGGGCCAGCTCGGCACCCAACCGCTCCATCAGGTGGCAGATCCCCGCCGGCGTCGCGCGCGACCCGACGCCTGCGTAGGCGCGGCCCGGGACGGGTGGGGTGGTCACGCCGGTATTGTGAACCGAGGTGGCCCGCTGCTTACTGAGGGGTGCCCCACTTCCAGTCGCGGACCTCGGGAAGGTCCTGACCGTGCGCGTCGACGTAGCGCTTGTGCTCGACGAGCTTGTCGTGGACCATCTGCTTCAGGTAGCTGCCCTTCGCGCCCAATTGAGGGAGCCGGTCGATCACATCCTCGACCAGGTGGAACCGGTCGATCCCGTTCTGGACCCTGAGGTCGAAGGGCGTCGTGATCGTGCCCTCCTCCTTGTAGCCGCGGACATGGAGGTTGTGGTTGGTCCGGCGGTAGGTGAGCCGGTGGATCAGCCACGGATAGCCGTGGAAGCCGAAGATGATGTGCTTGTCCTTGGTGAAGAGCGAGTCGTAGTCGGCGTCGGACAGCCCGTGCGGGTGCTCGCTGCTGGGCTGAAGCTTCATCAGGTCGACCACGTTGACGACCCTGACCCGTAGCTCGGGCAGATGGGTGCGCAGCATCGAGACCGCCGCCAGGACCTCGAGCGTGGGCGTGTCGCCGCAGCAGGCCATGACGACATCGGGCTCGGCCCCNNCCACTGGGGTAGAGCGTGCTTCCCCGCGACCACCACATTGACGTAGTTGCGGCTGCGCAGGCAGTGGTCGACCACCGACAGCAGGCAGTTGGCATCCGGGGGCAGGTAGACGCGGACGATATCGGCCTTCTTGTTGACCACGTGGTCGAGGAAGCCCGGGTCCTGATGGGTGAAGCCGTTGTGATCCTGCTGCCAGACATGCGAGGCGAGCAGGTAGTTCAGCGAGGCGATCTCCCGGCGCCAGGGCAGTTCCCTGGTNNTGCTGGTTGAACATCGAGTCGACGATGTGTATGAACGCCTCGTAGCAGTTGAACAGACCATGACGCCCGGTGAGCAGGTAGCCCTCCAACCATCCCTCGCACTGGTGCTCGCTGAGCATGGAATCCAGGACGCGACCGTAGGGTGCGAGGAACTCGTCGTTCTCCACCGTGCGGGCATCCCACTGGCGGCTGGTCGTCTCGAAGACCGCACCGAGGAGGTTGGAGAGCGTCTCGTCGGGCCCGAAGAGACGGAAGTGCCTCTGCTCCTGGTTCGCCTTGACAACCTCGCGAAGGAACTGGCCGAGCACCAGAGTGTCCTGGGCGTCGACCGCACCCGGCGACGGTACGGTCACGGCGTGGACGGCGAAGTCCGGCATCCGAAGGTCGCGCAGCAGGATGCCGCCATTGGCGTGCGGGTTGGCACCCATGCGCCGGTCGCCCACGGGTGCCAGCTCCGCCAGCTCTGGCTGCAGCCGCCCCCCCTCGTCGAAAAGCTCGGCCGGTCGGTAGCTCCTCATCCAGGCCTCGAGGAGCGCGACATGATCGGGATGGTCCGAGTCGACGAGGAGCGGCACCTGGTGCGATCGGAATGTCCCTTCGATGGGCAGGCCGTCGACCACCTTCGGCCCGGTCCAACCCTTGGGCGACCGGAGAACGATCATCGGCCAGCGTGGCCGGGCGGGATCGCCGGTTCGCCGGGCATCGCCCTGCAGTGTCTTGATGTCCTCTATCACCTCGTCCAGGGTGCCGGCCATCAGCTGGTGCATCTGCTCGGGGTCATCCCCCTCGACGAAGTGCGGGGTCCAGCCGCAGCCGCGAAGGAACTGGTCCAGCTCCTCGGGCTCGATGCGGGCGAGCACGGTGGGGTTGCTGATCTTGAAGCCGTTGAGGTGCAGGATCGGGAGCACGGCCCCATCGGTGAGCGGATTCAGGAACTTGGTCGAGTGCCATGCGGTGGCCAGGGGGCCGGTCTCCGCTTCGCCGTCGCCGATCACACAGGCCACGACCAGATCGGGGTTGTCGAAAACGGCCCCGAAGGCGTGGCTGAGCGAGTACCCGAGCTCGCCGCCCTCGTGGATCGACCCCGGCGTCGTCGGGGCCACGTGACTGGAGATCCCACCGGGAAAGGAGAACTGCCCAAACAACCGCCTCAGCCCGGCCTCATCCTGACTGACGTCAGGGTAGATCTCGCTGTAGGTGCCCTCGAGATAGGTGTTGCCCACCAGCGCCGGGCCGCCGTGGCCGGGACCCGCGACATAGAACATGTCCAGGTCGTACTTCTTGATCACCCGGTTCAGGTGGACGTAGATGAAGTTCTGCCCAGGCACCGTGCCCCAATGCCCGACCACCAGCGGCTTCACGTCCTTCAGCTCCAGGGGTCTCGTCAAGAGCGGGTTGTCGCCGAGATATATCTGCCCGACGGACACGTAGTTCGCTGCACGCCAGTACGCGTCCATCCGCTGCAGGAGTTCCGGTGAGAGCGTTGGAGTCGTCATGGCAGAAGCTCCGGTTGGCAAGCTGGGCTAATCTTGTTTGAGCGCGATGGATTGATGGTCACACATCGCGCCCCCTCGCGGCCGGCGACGCCAGC
>PLOF01000111.1:5160-10802 GCA_003142035.1 Candidatus Dormiibacterota bacterium | reverse complement strand
AGGTGCAGGGTCATGAGGATCTCGTCCTTGGAGCGGAAGTGGTAGTAGAGGGCGGCCTTGGTCACCCCCACCCGCTCGGCGATCTGGCGGAGCGAGGTCTCCTCGTAACCCTGCTCGACGAAGAGGTCGAGGGCGACATCCAGGATCCGCTCGCGCGTGCCAGGCTGACCGGCCGCGGCGGCTGCCGATGGGTCGGGGTGGACCAGGCCTCGGTGCCCCTGCCGCCCCCGCGCCGGTGGTTCAGCACCCTCCACCCGAGGGCCCGGGGGGCCGCCGAACCCCATCTGCCCGCCGGTCGTCATGGTTTGCTTACTTGACGGCCGGTAAGTTCATCACTTACCATACGGTTAGTAAGTATAGCCGTCCCGGAACTGGACGGCTGACCCCCCAGCTGGGAACCCCCGGCGGGATGCTTGCATTGCGAGCTATCACGATATATCGTTGCCATATCGCCAACCAACCTCACTGAAGGTATCCCACGTGTACGAAACCACAAATGCGGCCGCCCCCACCGGGCCCCGGCAGATTCCGGAGGCCTGACGTGCCCGGCAGAGCCATGATCGAGGCGGAGGGGCTGGTCAAGCGGTACGGCGCGACCGTCGCCCTGGCCGGCGTCGACCTCTCCGTCCCGGCGGGCGCGATCCTCGGCGTGCTGGGGCCCAACGGCGCCGGCAAGACCACCGCGATCCGCATCCTCACCACCCTGAGCCATCCCGACGAGGGGCGCGCGTCGGTCGCGGGCTTCGATGTCACCGCCCAGCCTACCGAGGTCCGGCGGCGGATCGGGGTGGCCGCCCAGTCGACCACCCTCGACGAGCTGCTCACCGGCAGGCAAAACCTCGAGATGATCGGCCAGCTGAGCGGACTCCGGCGCTCCGGGGCGCGGCAGCGGGCCACCGACCTGCTGGAGCGGCTGGAGCTGAGCGACGCCGCCGACCGTCAGACCAGGGGGTATTCCGGCGGCATGCGCCGGCGCCTCGACCTCGGGGCCAGCATGATCATGAGGCCGCCCGTCCTCTTCCTCGACGAGCCGACCACCGGGCTCGACCCGGTCAGCCGGCTCGGGATCTGGGACGTGATCCGCGGGATGGTGGGGGACGGCTGCACCGTGCTGCTCACCACCCAGTACCTCGACGAGGCCGACCACCTCGCGGACCAGATCGCGGTCTTCGACCGCGGACGGGTCATCGCCAGCGGGACACCGCAGCAGCTGAAGTCGGAGACGGGGTCGGCGCGGCTCGAGGTGACCCTGAGCGCGCCGCGACCGGAGGCGATCCCGGCCCTCCAGCCCCTGCTCGAGGGTGAGGCTCACGTCAGCCATGACGGACGGCGTCTCCGCGCCGCCGTCCTCAATCAAGAGGGCATCGCCACCGCGGCGGTCCGGGCCCTCGACCGCGCCGGCATCCTCGTGGACGACGTGCAGGTGCACCAGCCCTCCCTCGACGACGTCTTCCTCGCCCTCACCGGGCGGGAGACGGCCGACGAGGAAGCCGCCCATGAACCGGAGGCCGCAACAGCATGAGCGTCCGCACGATCGCCATCGACGACCAGCCGCCCGCCCGGCTCGGACGGCGGCTCCGGGAGATCCTGGTCCTGATCCGGCGCAACCTGGTGCACATCCTTCGCGAGCCGATGCAGCTCTCCGATGTGACCGTCCAGCCGATCCTCTTCACGCTGCTCTTCATCTTTGTGTTCGGCTCCGGCATCCCCATCCCCGGAGGCAGCTATACCGACTTCGCGCTGGCGGGGTTGCTGGGAATGAACCTGGTGATGTCTTCGAACGGCACCGCGGTCGGGCTCACCACCGACCTCAACACCGGGCTCATCGACCGCTTCCGAGCGCTGCCCATGTGGCGGCCCTCGATCCTCATCGCCCGATCCGTCACCGATCTGCTCTCGGCGTTGGTCTGCGCGATCATCGTCATCCTCGCCGGATTGGTGGTGGGCTGGCGCCCCAGCACCGGCATCATCTCGGTCGCGGCCGGCGTCGCGATCGCCCTGCTCTTCACCTACGCGATCTGCTGGGCCTTCGGCTGTGTCGGGCTGGTGGCGAAGAACGTGGAGGCGGCGATGTCGATCGGCTTCATCGTGCTCCTGCCCCTGGCCTTTGTCTCCAACGCGATGGTGCCGACCCAGGGGATGCCGGCGTGGCTGCGCGTCATCGCCGACTGGAACCCGGTCAGCGCCGTCACCTCGGCCTGCCGCCAGCTCTTCGGCAACCCCAACCCGTCAGCCCTGATCCAGGACTGGCCGATGCAGCACCCGGTGACGGCAGCGCTGCTCTGGTCGGCGGCGCTACTCGCGATCTGCGTACCGCTGGCCGTCTACCTCTTCCGGCGCCGCACGTCGGACTGAGGTCTCCCGCGCTCACCTCCGGCCGCCTCGCCAGGCGCCTCACCGGGCGCTCACCCGAGGCGGCCGAGAAGACCGCGGGCACCGCCGACCTGGCAAAGTCGCGACCATGAGTGACAACGCTGCGGCGCCCAACATCTCGGCCGTGATCATGGACATGGACGGGCTCCTCATCGACACCGAGCCCGTGTGGCGGGTGGCCCAGACCGAGGTCCTCGGCGAGCTGGGCATCCAGCTCAGCGAGGCAGACATGCTCAGCACCATGGGCCGGCGCGTCGTCGAGGTCGTCGCCTACTGGCGGCATCATCGCCCCTGGCCGGGCGCCGCCAGCGGAGAGCCCAGCGACGCGGTGCTCGCGGACCGGATCGTCGACCGGACGGTGGCCCACGTCCGGGCCCGCGGCGAACCGATGAAGGGGGTGGACCGGGCGGTGGCGCTGCTGCGCGGGCTGGGCCTGGGGATCGCCATCGCCTCCTCCTCCTCCCACCGGCTCATCGACGCGGTCTGCGACCGGCTCGGGCTGGAATGGATCGAGATCCGCTGCTCAGCCGACGACGAGCTGAGGGGAAAGCCGGCGGGCGACGTCTACCTCACCGCCGCCCGTCGCCTGGGGCTGAGCCCCGCCGTCTGCCTGGCGGTCGAAGACTCCCCCAACGGGGTGCTCGCCGCCCGCGATGCCGGGATGCGCTGCATCGCCGTTCCCGACCGCTTCCTCACCGGAGACCCGCGCTACCGGGAGGCGCAGCTGATCCTGGGCTCCCTCGCCGAGCTCGATGAATCGAGGCTGCGCTCGGTCGGCTGGCGTCGGGACAGCTGAGGGATGCGAGACCCGGGGGGTTCCGTCCTGGGCCGGGCCGAATCCGGCCGCCGGCCGGCTGAGGAAGAGGCGCTACGATGCGGCCATGGGACGGCGGGTCAACTTCTACCTGGACGACGACCTGATCGAGGCGCTCAACCAGCACACCCAGGTCTCCCCCCTGTCGCGGAGCGAGATCGTCGCCATCGCCCTCAGGAGGCTGCTCCGCGATGAGCGGCGCCGCGTCCACGTCGACGTCCCCGCCACCGAGATGGCCCGCCGGATCGCCGCGGGAGAGCTCCCCTCCCGGCGACTGGACGGGCCCCGGCTCCGCGCGCTGCCTCCTCCCTGGGAGAATTGACGCAGCCCGAGTTTGGCGAACGGCCACGCCGGGTATGAGCTGATCAGGTCCAATCGAGAGTCCCGTGCCTACCTACGGTTACCACTGCCCCAACTGCGACGCCGAGTTTGAGGTCCGCAAGCGGATGACGGACGCCACCGGCGCCGACTGTCCCCGCTGTGGAACGGCCGGCCGGCGCGTCTTCTTCCCGGCGGGGATCGTCTTCAAGGGAAGCGGCTTCTACAAGACCGATTCCCGGCGAGCGTCGACCGCCTCGGTAGGCGCGGGCACGTCAGGCGTGGCCACCGCGCCCAGCAATGGCAAGAGCCCATCCGATGGGAACGCCGGCGAGAAGGCCAGCGGCGGCGATCGGGCTCCGGCGGGAGATAAGGCGCAGAACGGTGAGCGGGCTCCGGCGAGCGAGAAGGCTCCGGCCGGGGGGAGCACGTCGAGCGCCAATAAGGGCGGCGGTGCATCCACGACCGGGAGCGGGACTCCGTCCTGAGGTCGCCATCCGAAGCGGCGTTGTTAGCATGGTTCACGTGGACGGCAGGGGCCGTCACCAGCAGGAGGCCCACATGGCGCACCCCATCACGATCACGGACGCGAACTTCACGTCAGAAGTCCTCGAGTCCAAGGTCCCCGTTCTCGTCGACTTCTGGGCATCCTGGTGCTCCCCCTGCAAGATGATCGCCCCGATCGTCGAGGATCTCACCACCGAGTACGAGGGCAGGATCAAGGTCGGCAAGGTGGACGTCGACGCCAACCCGGCGACCCCGGGGATGTTCGGGATCATGAGCATCCCGACCCTGATGGTCTTCCAGGGCGGCAAGGCGGCCGACCGCATCGTCGGCTACCAGCCCAAGCCGGCTCTCAAGGCACGGCTCGACGCGATCCTGACACCCACCCCCTGAGCTGACCGCGGGCGCTCAGCCCGTATGAGGTGTTCCCGGTTGGCTTGACGGTCAGCCGGTCGAGGGGGTGTCGGCGGCGCGAGAGCGCAGCCAGCCTCTTTCCGGACCGTAGTCGTTGGCCACGGGCGGGAGGGCGACGACGCCGTCGTCGGTGCGGATCAGCCGCCAGCCGCCCTCGTGCACCTTCCAGTGGTGGGCCGCTTGCGAGCTTCCGGGCGACTGCCGCAAACTGAGCGCAGTCCGACGAAGGGATGGCGTCATCGGGTCAGGGAGGGCCGGAGTGGCGACGCGTGCGCGCGCGAGGGCGATTCAGATGCGAGACGTGCTCGCGTGGCGCGACGTGCGCGTGGTCGTCGCCCTCTTCTGCACCGCTCAGCTGCTCGACGGCGTCACCACCTATCTCGCCCTCACCTCCCACCACTTCCAGGAGGAGAACCCGCTCCTGAGCGGGCTCCTCGACACCCACCCCATGGCGACGTTCGGGGTCAAGCTGGCCCTGGCGGTGGTGGTGGTCACGGTTCTGCTGACACTCCAGCTACGCTGGCGGCTCCGGCTGGTGGTGATCTCGCTGTTCGCGGTGCTCAGCCTGGTCGCGCCGGTGGAGAACCTCCTGCGTCTGACCGGGGTGTCCTGACCCCGTCCCGGTGACCGGCTCTCCCTGAGATCCGGCCGGCCCCGTTCAGCCAGGCTCCAGCTCGGCCAGCACGGCTCCCACCAGGGCGAGCGATCCGCAGACGAGAACGAGTCCGGACCCACCGGCGCGGCGCCGTGCCTCCGCGAGCGCCTCGGCGACAGGCTCCACGGCCGTCCCCCCGCCCAGCATCTCCGCGAGCAGGGCAGCCGAGGCCGCCCTCCCGCCGCCGACGGATGTCAACACCACCTCGTCCGACATCTGAGCGACACGAGGGAGCATCTCGTCGAGCTGCTTGTCGGCCATGGCACCGAAGAGCGCGACGACCCGGCGCCCTCCGGCCAGCGCGGTCACCTCCGGGCTGAGCGCCGCCAGGGCGGCGGGGTTGTGGGCACCGTCCAGGAGCAGCGGTGGGGTGCCGTCGATCCATTGCAGGCGTCCCGGCCACCGCACCGACGCCGCCCCGGCGACGATGGACGCGGCGGGGATGCCGAGCAGGGTGGCCGCCGTGGCGGCGACCGCCAGGTTCTCCACCTGAACCAGCCCCAGAAGCGGCGACCGGACGGTAACCGGCCGTCCGGTAAGCGATCCGCCGGCAGCATCCAGCTC
>PLOF01000111.1:0-5133 GCA_003142035.1 Candidatus Dormiibacterota bacterium | reverse complement strand
TCCAGCCGCCCCCCCATCCCGACCTCACAGATCAGGGTCTCCGCCCGGTGACGGGCTGCGGCCAGGAATCCCATCGCGGTGAGGATCTCGAACTGGGTGGGGTGCTCCCCGGGGAGAGCCTGGTCGGCGGCAGCGAGCACCTCCTCGGCGAGGGCGCCGAAGCGGCCCTCGGGGAGTGGCTCTCCGTCGAGGACGATCCGCTCCCCCCAACGGACCAGATGCGGCTTGGCGAGAAGCGCTGTCCGGCGTCCCGCCGCCCGTGCCATCGAATCGATCAGGGCAGCGACCGAGCCCTTGCCATTGGTCCCGGCGATGAGGACCCCGGCGAGCCCGAGCTGCGGGTTTCCCAGCCGATCGAGGAGCCAGCGGGTCCTCTCCAGGCCGGGCACGATCCCGAACCGGCCGGCCATCTCCAGACGCGCCATGGGGTCGAGCTGAGCGGTTCCGAGGGGTGCTGCGTCGTCGGCGCCCTTCCCTCCGGGGGGTGCAGTGCCGCTCCCTCCGGGGGGCACAGCGCCGCTCCCTCTGAGGGGCACAGCGCCGCTTCCTCCGGAGGTCACGGCGCGGGCTGCGGTCTCCACGGCCAGGCCGCGGTCATCGCCTCGTCCTCGTCGGGCCGGTCCAGCGAGCTGCCCAGGACGTTCATCCACACCCGCTGGCGCTCGCCGGCGTCGGCGATGCTCTCGACCGCCCGATCGCGGTACAGGCAACCGGTCTGGTGGGCGAGGATCGCCTGCAGCTCCTGGTACTGGAAGACAGTCGGCGCCTCCAGGCGCGCCGGTTCCGGCGATCCAGGGACCCGAGCCTCGATGTGGAAGACCCGGCCGCGCTCGTGGTCAAAGGTCGAGATCGGGTGCAGCTCCAGGCTCTCGACCGCCGGCAGCAGTCCGGACAGCCGCTCCAGCCAGGCCGCCTGCGGGTCCGCCTGCGAGTCCACGCCGGCATCGGCGAACAGCTCACCGGCAAGGGCGAGGACGGCGATCTGGAACTGGTGGTAGTAGAGGAGGTCGGCCCCACTCACCGCCACNNCGCCAGAGCCAGCGTGTTGCGGAGCAGCATCGCCACGGTCATCGGTCCGACCCCGCCCGGCACCGGCGTGAGCCAGCCCGCGACCGGCTCCACCGATGCGCGGTCGACGTCGCCGAGCAGGTGCCCGTCCACCGGGGTGGTGCCCACGTCGATGACCGCCGCCCCCGGCTTGACGTATTGGGCGGTGATCATCCCGGGCCGCCCGATCGCAGCGACCAGGATGTCGGCCTCGCGGCATACCGCCGCCAGATCGCGCGTCTTGGAGTGGCAGACGGTGACGGTCGCGTCGGCGTTGAGCAGGAGCAGGGCGAGCGGCCGTCCCACGATGACGCTCCTTCCCACCACCACCGCCCGGCTCCCGGCTATCGGCACCCCGGACCGCCGGAGCAGCTCCATGCAGCCGAGCGGGGTCCCGGGCAGCACCGGGGGGGCCGCTCCGGCGGCGAGGCGACCGAGATTGAGGGGGTGGAACCCGTCAGCGTCCTTGGCGGCGGGAACAGCCTCGAGGACGGCGGCGGAGTCGATCTGGCGCGGCAGCGGCAGCTGGACCAGCATGCCGTCGATGTCGGGGTCGCCGCTCAGACGAGCGCAGAGGTCAAGGATCTCCGCCGTGGAGGACTCTCCGTTCGGGGTGTGGAGGGTGAAGCGGATCCCGGCCCGCTCGGCGGCCCGGCTCTTGTTGCGCACGTAGGTCGCGCTGGCGGGGTTGTCCCCGCAGAGCACGACAGCGAGGTGCGGCGCGGCCAGGCCCTCGGCGACCATGGCCGCCACCTCGAACGCGATCTCAGAGCGGATCGCCTTGGCGACGGCGCTGCCGTCGATGATGATCGCGCTCACCCTCGCCGGCGCTCCACGGTCACGCTGAAGTGGTCCACCGCCACAGCGAGCGGCGGTCTCTTGGCGACGCGGACCCGGACCGACGCCACCTTCGGCTCCTCCAGCAGCCCCTCGGCGAGCCGCTCCGCCACGGTCTCGATCAGGTGGTAGCTGCTGTCCTCGACCACCTGCCGGCACTTCTCAACGAGCCGCGCGTAATCGACCGTGTCCTCGACCCGGTCGGTGCGGGCCGCCTCACGGGTGTCGGTCCTCACCTCCACGTCGACGTCGAGGTGCACTCCCGCNNATCCTGGCCGGCCACGGTGGCATCCGTGCTCGGCGGTACCCCCCCGGGATCCGAGACGTGCGGGATGGGGCTCACCCGCCCGATTCTAGATGGGCCGGACCCGGGGCCATCGAGGGGGTCAGGCCGATTGGGATTCCTCGACCGGCCTCATCAGGGTCTCGTGGTGGTCGACCGGATTGATCATCACCACCTGGAAGAGGTCCTCGAAGTCGCACTGGAACAGTTCCATGAGCTGCTGGCGGAGCTTGGGGCCAGGGTTGCGGGTCCCCGCCTCCAGGGCCGGGATGTAGTTCTGGGTCACCCCCAGGCGGCGGGCCAGCTCCCGCTGGGTCAGCTTGTGCTTGTCTCGCATGGTGCGGAGCCCGGTGGCGCGTACCTCGACGTTCATGGGCACAATGTAGTACCTGACAGTGGTTTCGTCAACGCATGAGCGCACGGCCGTGCGGGACCGGGGGCCGGGCCGGCCGCATGGGAATGGGCGACCATGACCCGGATCTGCGACCATCGGGGGCGATGTGCCGCGTCTGCCAGAAGCGCCCTGAGATCCCCGACGAGAAGAACGGCCGCTGCGAGGTCTGCGCCAAGGCGGGCCGGATGGCGCTCCGTTTCCGTGTCGCCCCCGGACCGGGGGGCGTAGGGCTCCGGATCAAGGCCGGGGAGATCGCGCCCCGAGCCCTCCGGCAGAAGTGGCTGACGCAGCTCCAGGCCTACGCGTCCCAGGTGGCTGCCCGGCCTCATCTCGGCCTGCACGAGGTGGAGATGATCGTCGCCAAGGACCATCTGGACTCGGTCCGGGTCGCCCCGGATCTCGCCGCCCAGGGGGCCGCCGCGCTACAGGCGCTGCGCGACGCCGCCGAGCGGACCGACGCCTCCTGGTAGTCGAAGGGGCAGGTGGCGTCTCTCGGCGGGGTGAGCCGAGGGCGGCTGAGCCGCGCCGGCGAGGGGCGGCGAGCCCCTGTCGAGAGAGAGGGGCCCTCACGCGGCCTGCCACGTGGGGCTCAGTGGGTGAGTAGCCACTGCCAGGAAGGCTGGCCCAGGTCGCCCGTCGCCGACACCTTCCAGGTGGCGACGGTGGTGCCGCCAATGCGTCCGGTCACGTGGGCGACGACGGTGCCCGCGCCCACCGTGGATGCGACGAGCCCGGTCACCAGGGTGGCAGAGAGCCGGAGGGTGGCGCCCACCCTGAACTCGAGGGAGGACGGGCCGCTCTCGAAGGTGGCCTGGAGACGGGCGCTCGTGCCCCATGCGGAGCGGAGTGCCCCCGAGAGGGCGGGCGGCGTCAGCGTGCCGAGCTCGACGGTCCGGTAGGCGTCGAAGGCGGCCTTGACCGCGGCGGCGGCCGCGCTCATGGCGCCGCCCAGCTCCTCGTCGAGGTCACCGTCCGGAGTGACCACGCCGAGGACCGCGCCGACCACGGTCACCTCCGGGCTTCCCCCCACCGGTCCGGGGTGGTCGGCGGCGAAGAGGAAGCAGCCGCCGGCCTGCGACGTCGAGCCGGTCTTGATCCCGAGCCATCCCGGCGCGGTCGTCAGGTCGATGTCGAGGTTCTGGATCGTGCTCCCGTCGGGCATCACCGCCGACTGGGCCGCGACGAGGGCGGCCAGGGTGGGATTGGCCAGGGCGGCCTGGCCGAGCTTGACCAGGTCCGCGGCGGTCGAGACCGTCTGCGGGCTGAAGCCGCTGGCGTCGGCGAAGACCGTCCTGGTCATCCCCAGGGTCTTCGCTTCCGCGTTGAGCTGGGTGACGAAGGCTGCCTGGGACCCGGCCACCCAGACCGCGAGGGTGTCGGCGATATTGTTCGCGGAGGGGAGGAGCAGGGCGAGGAGCAGCTGGCGCTCGGTGAACTGCTCGCCGCTCACGACGGGGAGGCTGGACCCGTCCTCGGCGACCACTTGATCGTAGAAGTCGACGTCCTGGCCGGTGATGGTGTAGGTGGGCCCGGCGCCGGTCAGCGGGTACCGCTGCAGCACCGTCAGGGCGGTCATGACCTTGGCGATCGAGCCGATCGGCAGCACCGAGGTGGAGGTCACCGCAGCAAGCTGGCCCTGGTCCGTGGACACCAGGTCAAAGCTTCCGGTCGCCGGCAGCGGGATCGTCGGTGCCGGACCTGGGGCGACGGCGAGCGTCACCGGAAGGCCCAGCTCGAGACGGGGCGGGGGCGGAGGGCCCAATACCCTCACCCCCGCCACAGCCCCAGCCGCGAGCACCAGCGCGGCCATCATCGAGAAGATGGAGGGCAGCAGCCACTGGCGGCGCGGCGGTGTCGGATCGCGGCCCACGTGTCTCGGGTCGCGACTCACACCGGATCCGGAGCCGCCCCGGCTGTCGTCAGCGCTTGGCGCGGCGGGCATTCCCCTTCAGCGAAGCCGAGAGCGTGGCGGACGGGGAGAAGCGGACCACCTTGTGAGCGGGCACCTTGACCGCCTCGCCGGTACGGGGATTGCGCCCGACCCGGGCCGCGCGCTGCTGGGTCTTGAAGTTGCCGAAGCCGTGGATGCGGACCTCGTCGCCCTTCTGCAGGGCGGTGGTGATCGCGTCGAAGAACCAGCGCACGTCGTCGCGCGCCCGGGTCATCGCGTACGTCCCGCCTTCCTCTTCCTCGACCTTCGCCTTCCAGGACAAGGCCAGGGAATCGCGCGTAATCACTTTCGCCATGCTCTCTCTCCAATCCCACGTGCTGGTGTGATGGCCCGAATTGTAAGGTCACGCAACGGCTTTCTCAACTGTCCCTCGTGCTACCTTGCGCGGGTGCAGGGAATCGCGACGGGCCTGCCCGACATCGAATGGGATCGTGAACTGTTCGCTGGCGGCGGTCACGTCATGCAGAGCCGATCGTGGATGGCCGTGCAGCAAGCGCTCGGTGACGAGGTGGTCCACGAGGGCGGCGAGGGCTGGCGCTGGGCCGGCGTCCACCATCGGGCGCGCGGCGTCAGCTACCTCTACCTCCCCTACGGCCCTGCGCTCGAGGACCCCGCGCGCCT
>PLOF01000084.1:39372-39509 GCA_003142035.1 Candidatus Dormiibacterota bacterium | reverse complement strand
TGCTGGTTGGGTGCCAGCGACCCCGGTCAGCCGGTCTGGCCCGCACCCGACCCGTGGAGTCGAGGACGTGGCGGCGAGCGCGCGCATCGGTCCCGCCCCGGTCCCCCCACCTCCGCAGCGGGGTTCCGAGCATGCCG
>PLOF01000084.1:36078-39312 GCA_003142035.1 Candidatus Dormiibacterota bacterium | reverse complement strand
CGCGCCGGTGTCCCCTCGGGGGCTTCAACCGGCAGTCGTGAGGCGGTGGAGCTCCGCGATGGCGACCGGCATCGCTTTGGTGGCAAAGGTGTCCTCAAAGCGGTGGCCGGAATCGAGGAGACCATCGCTCCCGGCCTCCTCGGCATGGATGCGAGCGCCCAGGCCGAGGTCGACGCGGGGATGATCGCCCTCGACGGGACACCCAACAAGGGCCGCCTCGGCGCCAACGCCATCCTCGGTGTGTCGATGGCCTGCGCCCGCGGTGCCGCCGAGGCCAGCGGCCGTCCCCTGTACCAGTACCTCGGAGGTCCCGGGGCGACCCGCCTGCCGGTGCCGATGATGAACATCTTGAACGGCGGGGTGCACGCCCACGGCCAGGGGGCGGACATCCAGGAGTACATGATCGCTCCGTACGGCGCCCCCAACTTCCGCGAGGCGGTCCGTTGGAGCAGCGAGATCTACCGTGCGCTGCAGGGGATCCTGATCGAGAAGGCTCTGACCGTGGGGGTCGGGGACGAGGGTGGCTTTGCACCCCATGTGAAGTCCAATCGCGAGCCGCTGGACCTGATCGTCGCGGCCATCGAGAAGGCCGGGCTCCGACCCGGTGCGGACGTGGGGATCGCCATGGACCCGGCTTCCAGTGAGTTCTTCCACGACGGGAAGTACGACTTGAAGACGGAGGGCCGGAAGCTCAGCAGCGAGGAGATGGTGGCCTACTACGAGTCGATGGTGGCGGACTACCCGATCTGCCTCCTGGAGGACGGTCTGGCCGAGGGCGACTGGGAGGGTTGGAAGGTCCTCAATCGCACCCTGGGCGCCACCATCGAGCTGGTCGGCGACGACATCTTCTGCACCAACCCGGCCATCATCGCCCGTGCCATCGAGGAGGACATCGCCAACTCGGCACTGATCAAGCTCAACCAGATCGGCACCCTGACCGAGACCATCGCCGCCACGCGGCTGGCCCAGTTCCATGGGTGGGGCGCCTTCGTCTCCCACCGCTCCGGGGAGACCGTGGACAGCTTCATCGCCGACATGACCGTGGCGCTGGACACCGGTCACCTCAAGACCGGAGCGCCCTGTCGGGGTGAGCGGGTGGAGAAGTACAACCAGCTCATGCGCATCGAGGAGCAGCTCGGCGCCAGTGCCAGCTACGCCGGCAAGACGGCGTTCTGCCGGCCGGTGCGCTTCTGACCTAGACCTCGGGGTACCGGTCGATCGTCGCGGTCGCCGCCCGTCGGGAACGGGCGGCGCCGCGGCCTTCGGATCCTCCGCCCTGCATGGGCGGAGGAAGGACTGTTGGCGTGCGGGCGCCTCCGGGGAGGAGGCGCGTTGACGCAAGTGGTAGGATCGAGATGGCGATGAGGCCCGCCGAACGCGCGACGCAGCGCTGATGGCTTCTAGCGAGAGGACGATCGCTTGAAGGAGCCTGCGCTTTGGTGATGTGCGCGAGCACCGGGGCGGGGAGGTCGCCGGGCGCCGGCCGTTCGACGCTGGCGGCCGCTGCCCGATGGAGGCGGCGACGCACGGCCGCCGTGCTGGGCGTGACCGCCCTCCTGCTCATCGCGGTCGCCGTCGGATCCCGCGCCAGCGTGGCCGGCCCGATCGCGATCCCCTCGACGGCATCGGCATGGCAGGCCGCCTTCGAGGCGCTCGTCGGCATCCTGGGTGGGGCGATTGCGGCGCTGAGTGTCGTGGTCCTGGTGGCGGTGGTGTTCCGGCGTCCCAGGAGGCGGCGCGGGCCGGCGGGACCCGTCTGGGCCATCGAACCACCTCCCGTTCCCTGGTGGTTCAAGCTGACCCTGGTGCTGCTCCCCGTCGTGATCATCGGTGGGCTGATCGCGTGGGTCGTGTGGGCCGCCCTCCACAGCCCCCGGCAGCTCGCCGGTGGGACGGTCGGGTCCGGGACGCTGTCCGGTGGATTGGGTTCGGCCCTCCCCGGCGCGGCGGGCCGTGCCGCCACGACCGGAGCCCCCCTGGCGCTATGGGTTGGGGTGTTGGTCGGGACCGCCGTGGTGGCGGCGATTGTCGCCCTCCTGTTCGTCTTGCGCGCCCGTTCCGGGGCGGTTCCCGAGGCGGAGGGCGTCGATGACGAGGGCCCCTCGCCGGTGGCGGCGGTCGATGCGGCCGTTGACGCTCTCGAGGCCGAGCCCGACCCGCGCCGCGGTGTCATCGCCGCCTATGCCGCGATGGAGCGCCTGCTGACCCACGCCGGCTCGCCCCGTCGAGAGGCCGATGCACCCACCGAGCACCTGGCCCGCAGCCTCGTCCTGCTCGGCGCCAGCCGGGAGGCGGCGCGGCACCTCACCGACCTGTTCGAGAAGGCGCGCTTCAGCATCCACGCGATCGACGAGCCGGTGAGGCAGGCGGCATTCGAGGCGTTGGCGGCGGTCCGGCGCGAGCTGGCGCCCGGAGGCGCGCCGTCGTGAGGCGCGCTGGCGGCCCGGTGGTCGTGGCCGTGCTGGCCACCATCCTCGCCTCGGTGCTGGTCTCCAACCGGGCGGCCGTCGCTCCCGCGGTGACCGGCTACATCGCCTGCCTGGCGGCGTGCGCGGCCTGGTGGCTGCTCCACGAAATCCGCCCGCGGGGCCTTGACGCCCACGACCTGATGACGGCAGCGCTCACCCGCGGCTCAACCCCCACCGCGCCCCCGGTGGCGGATCTCGTCCGGTTGGAGAGGCTGATCTCTGCCGCCCGGGACTCGGAACTTGACGCCCAGGCACGGCTTCGACCCCGCCTCCGCGAGCTTGCCTGCGCCCTTCTGTCCAGCCGGCGCGGTGTCGAGCTCGATCCGGCGACCGCTGACGTCGCCGCCTTTCTGGGCGCCCCCGGCGAGCCGCTTCTCGAACGCCCCCCTGCCCGACGCCCGTCGATCACGGAGCGGGGCCCGACCCTCGACCACCTGGGCCACATCATCGACCGGCTGGAGGCGATCTGACCAATGGCCAACGTCCACGACGTCGCCGCCTCCGGGGAGGCCATCCTGACCGAGATCGAGCGGGTCATCGTCGGCAAGCGAGAGACCCTGCAGCTGCTTCTCGTCGGAGTTCTTGCCGGTGGCCACGTTCTCATCGAGGACTACCCCGGACTGGCCAAGACCCTCGTCGCCCGGTGCCTGGCCCAGGTGACCGATCTCGAATTCCGGCGCGTCCAGTTCACTCCGGATCTGCTCCCCGCCGACATCACCGGCTCCGGGATCTTTGACCAGCGTTCGGGCGAGTTCACATTTCAGCG
>PLOF01000084.1:12253-36044 GCA_003142035.1 Candidatus Dormiibacterota bacterium | reverse complement strand
ATCGGGATCGGCTATCCGACCGGCGACGAGGAGGCCGAGCTGCTCCGGAGGCGGGTGGAGCGACGAAGCGACAGCGTGAGCCTCAACCGGGTCGTCGACCGTCCCACCCTGCTCGGGCTCCAACAAGCGGTCGAGGACGTTCACGTCGACCCCACCATCACCGCCTACATCGTCGATGTCGTACGCGCCACGCGGCAGAGGTCGGACGTCCAGGTCGGCGCCAGTCCGAGAGGGAGCCTGGCGCTTCTGGCCGCCGCCCGGGCTCGCGCCGCCCTGCTGGGGCGGGACTACGTGGTTCCCGAGGACGTCAAGGGCGTGGCCGTGCCGGTCCTGGGGCACCGCCTCAGCCTGCGCCCCGAACTCTGGGTTCGGGGGGTGCGCGGCAACGACGTGGTCCAGGCCTGCCTTGACACCGTCCCCGCGCCGGCGATCCAGGCCAGGCCCCCGGGGTGATCTGGGCTCCGACCGCCAGGCTCCTGGCCTATCCATGGCTGGTGGCGGCCCTGCTGGTGGCGGCCATCGCCGCCGGCCGCCCGGAGCTGGCCGCGGTTGCTGCGCCACTCACCGTTTTGCTGCTCGTCGGGTTGGCCACGTCGCGCCGGCCGCAACCCCCGGGATCGCGGATCTCCATCTCGCCCCAGCGGGTGGTGGAGGGGGACACGGTGACGGTGACCGCAGAGGTTTCCCCTCCCGCCGAGCTCGAGGTCCTCGAGATCGGGCTCCCCCTTCCGCCGGGCTTCCAGCTGGAGGGGCAGGCAAATCCCGCGGCCCGGAGTCGCGCCGATGCCTCCCCCCAATCCGTGGTCTTCGCGGTCCGACCCCTCCGCTGGGGCGGCTACTCGCTCGGAGATCTCTCTGTCCGCGGCTTCGACGATTTTCGGCTGCGGCGTTTCGAGATGACGCTGCCCGGCCAGATGGAGGTCAGGGTCTATCCGGGAACGGACCGGCTGCGCACCCTGATCCGGCCGACCAGCACCCATGTCTACGCGGGAAGCAGGGTGGCGAACCAGAAGGGCGAGGGCATCGAGTTCGCCGACGTCCGCCCCTACATTGCAGGTGATCGAATCCGGAGCGTCAACTGGCGCGTCTCGGCTCGCCACGGCGACCTCTACGTCAACCAGCGGCACCCCGAGCGCAATGTCGACGTCGTTCTCCTGCTCGATGCGTTCACCCACGTGGGACCGTCGGGGGCGGGCACCCTGGAGCAGATGGTCCGCGGCGCCGCCTCGTTGGCGTCGGCGTGGCTTCGCGAGCGGGACCGCGTCGGGGTCATCGGGTTCGGCGGGGCTCTTCGCTGGCTCGAGGTGGGCGGCGGCGCTCGCCATGCGTACCAGCTGGTCGACGCGCTGCTGGACACCAGGGTGGTGTTCAGTTACGCCTGGAAGGGCATCGACGTGATCCCGGTCCGGCTCCTGCCCCCTCACGCACTGATCGTCGGCCTGACGCCACTGCTCGATCCGCGCGTGGTCACCGCGCTCCTCGACTTGCGCGGGCGGGGATTCGACGTCGCGGTCATCGAGGTCTCACCGACCCCTCACGTCGAGGCGGCCGGCTCGACGATCGAGGTCATGGCCCAGCGGGTGTGGCACCTCGACCGGGAGGTGCTGCGATCGCGGTTCCTGCGCGCGGGCGTTGCGGTGGTGCCGTGGGGCGAGGGGGATGCCCTGGACGTGGCGGTTGCCGAGGTGGAATTGTGGCGTCGGCGCGCGCGACTTCGCGGTCACTGATCCCGGCGGCTCTGGCCGTCTCCTTGGGGGCGGCGCTCGCCGCCACGGTCGCCCTGCGGGCCAGCTTCGACGGGGAGCGGGCCCCGATCATCGGCCTTGCCGCCGCGACCGGCGCTCTCAGCGTCATCGTCCTGGCCGGGGCCGTCGCCAGCGACCGGTCGAATGCGATTGGCTGGGGTATAGGGCTGCTCGCCATCGAGTACGCGACCTCGGTGCTCGGCGAGGGGAGTCGCATCGACCTGGCTGCGCCACTGATCGGTGCCCTGCTGGTCATCATCGCCGAGCTGGCATACACGTCCTGTGAGTGGCGGAGGCCCCACGCGTTCATCGCGGCCGTCGAGCTGAGGCGTTGGCTGCGCATCGGCGGGGTCGTCGTCTTCGGCACCCTCGTAGGACTGGTTGCCCTGGCTCTCACGTCTGTCGCGGGCGGGGTGCCGCCCGCCCTGCTCGTGGTGGGTGGCGGCTGCGTCGTCGCCTTGATGGTGCTGTTCGCGGTGCTGCACCGACAGGTGTGAGCCCCTCGCCGCTGCCGACGACGGCGGAGGTGGCGACGAGGGGCGGACCTATCGGCCCGACATCCTCCCGGCCGTTGCGACCCGGTACATGACCACGCCGTGAGCCGGCACCGTGGCCGTGATCGCCGCCGCGGTCTCGGTGACCGCCTCGGTCCACAGGTTGCGCAGGCTGTACACGGCCGCCGGCGGCATGCCGACCCGACTGGTGGTCGTCGAAATGGTCGCCCCGGCGTCCGTCTGGTTGAAGAGCACGACCGCGCGGTCCCCGTTGGCGAGCGGCTTGGTGAGCACCCAGTGGCCGTGGCTGCTCGCCACCGAATATCCCTGCCTGGCCAGCCTGTCCTGGTCGACGGCGATGACCGCTCGGTTGGTGAGGATTCCGCGCGTCACCGCCGACATCTTGGTCAGATTGTTGCCCGCGATCAGCGGTGCCGCCATCTCCGCCCACAGGCTGAACTGCGTTCGGGAGTCGGTCGGGGTCATCGCGCCGTTGCCGACCTCGAGCATGTCCGGATCGTTCCAGCCGCCGCGGCCGGCGTAGTGGTAGTCGCGGACATCTCGGATGAAGTGGGCCACCATGCTGGTGTAGTTGGCCCGGATGTCGGGGGTGGTGCGCCAGAGGTTGGCGACCGGCGCGGCCCAGGTCCAGGCCGTGGTACGGACCGCGGTGTCGTTGACGTCATAGAGGATCTGGCGCCCGGTGGCGGCGATGGCTTGACCCATCTGCCGGGCCAGCGTCTGGCTGACCTGCTGGTGAGTCATGGACGGGTAATCCTTGTAGGGGACGTAGCACCAGTCGAGCTTGATGTAGTCGACTCCCCAGGAGGCGAAGGTGGCGGCGTCCTGGCGATAGTGGCCGTAGCTGCCGGCGCTGCTTCCCGCGCAGTTTCTGGTGCCGGCGCTGGCGTAGATCCCGAACTTGAGGCCGAGCGAATGCACGTAGTCGACCACTGGCTGGATCCCGTGCGGGAAAAGCCTGGGATTTGGCTGCAGCTGGCCCTGGGCGCTGCGCGTCCGTAGGTTCCAGCCGCCGTCGAGGTTGACGTAGGCGTAGCCGGCGGCCTTCATCCCGCTCGTCACCATGGCGCGCGCCGCCGCCTCGACGATCACCGCGGTCACCCTGCGGCCGAAGTCGTTGTAACCATTCCATCCCATCGGAGGGGTCAGGGCCAGGCCATTGGGCATGAGAGCATTGGACTGGCTCGACAGCAGGTGAACGGTCGCGGGCTGGGGCGCATGGGGCGACCTTGCGAGCGCCATCCCGCTGGTCGCGGCCGCTCCCCTGGTCGGCGCGGACGGCGACGCCATCACGCGGGCCGGGTAGATGCCCGCGCTGACTCCTCCCCCGACCCCCGCCACCGCGCACCCCGCGAGCACGACGCCCGCAAGGAGGTTCCTGGCGGCCCCTCGCGTGAACATGGCACCTCTCCGGCTGCCGACGTTCGATCGACTTAGCACGATTGTAGGGGGAGGATGGGTTAGGTTAGTAATTGATTCGCTCAAGCAACTATAGTAGGATCAGGGGATGCCCCCCAGCCGAGCGGACGTCGAGCGCATGGTGGTCGCCCTCTTCACCCTCAACGCGGGGCTGGACCGGGCCCGGCGCGACAGCCCGGGAGCGGGCAGGCTGTCCCTGCTCCAGGTCCTCACCGCCCCTGAGGGCGAGCGCCCCTCCGATATCGCCCACACCCTGCAGGTCAGCCCGTCCCTCATCACCCGGCACGTGCAGTCGCTGGAGGAGGACGGCCTGGTGGCGGTGACGCGCGATCCCGCCGACCATCGGGCGTGCCTGGTCTCCCTCACCACCCGGGGGTACGAGGAGATGCGCCAGCTCCAGGAGGTCGGTGTGGCTCGCTTCGCATCCTTCGTGGCCGGCTGGGACGTCTCTGATGTCGTGAACCTCACCCGCCTCCTGGAGAGGCTGGAGGTCGACAAGCACGCCACCGCAGAGCGGGAGGGCAGGCGCACCCGGCGTCCCCGGTGGGCTCAGGACCCGGCTCCGGCTGGCGGGCGCGGGCCGGCTGACGCGGATCCCGGGACGCTGGGGGAATCGGGGTGAGCCGGACCGTCGATCCTTTCGCGTGGCGCAGACCGCGCTCGGGTGCGTCGATGGATCTCGGCCCGACCGCGGGATGAGCGGATGACCAGCGTCGCCGGCGCCGGCTACGCGCAGGGTCGCCGGCGCCAGGCTCTCACCTGGGGGATCGTCGGTCTGCTGGCACAGGTGGTCTTCGCTGCTGGGTGGGTGATCGCTGAGACCTGGCAAGGGCCGAGGTACCGCCCCGTGACGGACACGATCAGCGACCTGCAGGCGGCGACCGCTCCGCACGTCTGGTTCCCGATCCTGTGCTTCGCGCTGGGAGGTCTCGGCACCTTCGGCTTCGCCATCTTCGGGTTGCGTCCTGCGCTATCAGGTGTGAGCTCGCCTGCAGCGTGGAAGATCGGTCTCTCCGGCCTCGCCCTGGGCAACTCCTTCCCTCTGATCCCCTGTCAGCTCTCGGCACATGCATGCAGCGCGACCAGTCAGCTGCTGAGCGCCGGCGGTTTGACCGACGCACTTCTCAGTGGGGTTGCCCTCTGGGTGCTGGCGGTGACACCTTTCCCACTTGCGCGGCGCGTGACCTCGCTGGCGGGCTGGAGGAGTCTGAAGCCGATCCTGCTGGTCGCGGGCGTGGTGACGCCGGCCCTCTACGGCCTGCTTGCCATCGCTCTGTTCACGGGTGTCTGGCAGGGCCTCGCGGAGCGCGGTCTCGTGGGCGTCTGCCAGCTGTGGATCTGCCTGCTCGCCGGCAACCTCATCAGGGTGTCACTCGCTTTGCGGCCGGCTGCCCCCTGACCCCTGGCGCCCCCCGGACCCGCGTGATAGAAACACAGGAGTGTCCCGGCGCGGGTGAGAGCCCCCGTGCCAGGAGTGTCCCGGCACGGGTGAGAGCCCCCGTGGCGGACTGATCCCGCAGGAGTGGAGGGCATTGCGTCATGGGCGTCTTCTTTGAGCGACAGGCTGATCCGGCAATCACCCAAATGCTGCGGACCGCCCTGACCGCGGAGCCCCCGGCCGACGCCGAGCAGGGAAGGTCCATGTCCGTGCAGATGGCGGGCCAGCTTCAGCCGGTGGTCAACGCCGTGAGCAAGGCCCTGGCGGCCACGCCCCCGTCGCCGGCTGCCGCCGACGCTCAGGCGAGCGGCAGCGCCGCCGACCTCACCAACCAGCTCCTCGGCGGAGCCAAGTTCAACACCGGCCGGTTCCTGGTCGCGCTCGTCATCTTCCTCCTGCTCCTGGCCGCCGGGATCACCACGGACGCCCTGAAGCTGACCAATTCGTACACCACCCTCTTTGCGCTCTCGACGACCATCTTTGGTGTCATCGTCGGCTTCCTGGGAGGGGAGAAGAGCTGACGAGCCTGCCGGCCTCAGCCGGAACCGGGACCCCGGGAGGAGCCCTCGGTCCTCAGCTGCGCCGGACCACCTTGTGGGCTGCCGCCTGCTGGAGCGGGCGGATCACGATCTCGTCGAGGTTGACGTGGGCCGGCCGGGTGACCGCGAAGGCAACGACGTCCGCCACGTCCGCGGCCGTGAGCGCGGTCACGCCCTGGTACACGCCGGCCGCCCGTGCCGCGTCGCCCTCGAAGCGGTTGAGGGAGAAGTCGGTCTCCACCATCCCGGGGGAGACCTCGGTGACCCGGACCGGGCGCCCCGCCAGCTCCAGCCGGAGCGTCTTGCTGATGGCGTGGACACCGTGCTTGGCGCTGGTGTAGCCGCTCCCGCCCTCGTACACCTCGAGACCGGCGGTGGAGGAGACGTTCACGATGTGGCCGTGCCCGGAAGCCTCCAGCGCGGGCAGCAGGGCACGGGTCATCTGCATGAGGCCGAGCACGTTGACCTCCCACATCCAGCGCCAGGTGTCGCTGCGGGCCGCGGCCAGCGGGTCCAGGCCCCGGGCGCCGCCGGCGTTGTTGACCAGCACCTCCAGCCGGTCGATTCCGGCGCAGAAGGCGGCCACGCTGCTCTCGTCGCTGACGTCCAGCGGCCGCGCCTCGGCACCGAGCCGGTCCGCCACCTCCCGGAGCCGGTCCTGGCGGCGGGCCCCCAGGATCAGGTCAAAGCCCTCCTCGGCGAGGCGCGTCGCGATCGCCTCGCCGATCCCGGCACTGGCCCCGGTGACCACGGCGAGGGGGCGCCTGGGCACCTCGGCCGGCGCGTCAGCGCTCTGCTCGTTCACGGCGTCCCTCCTGGTCTCACCCTGCTGGGTGCTGCTGCGAGTCTGTGCCGCCGGGGGTCAGGGATGCATCCGCCGGTATTCGGCGGCGATGCTGCGGAGCTTGGCGTCGGCGCCGCGCATGGCCTCCACCTTGGGGAGGTACTTCTTGGGGAACTTGGCGACCGATGTGTAGTTGGTGTCGCAGACGTTGGCCAGCGGCGAGAGCACGCCCTGGGTCACCAGCTGGTACGCGTCCATCGTCTCCAGGCCGTAGTCCTCGGCGAGCCAGTGGACGAGGTCCACCTGGGCGATGCGGAAGGCGTCCTCCAGGGGGCGCGCCGACCCGGTGGAGATGATGTGGGTCTCGGACTCGATCCGGGGCCAGGGACAGGGGCGCCCCTTGATCAGGTCGACGGCGATCACCGTGTTCATGGCGCACTCGACCGCCACCCCGCAGGTCTCGCCCTCGCCCTGACGGGCGTGGCCGTCGCCCAGCGAGAGCAGAGCGCCCTCGACGTTGACCCCGAGGTAGCAGGTGGTCCCGGCCCTCATCTCGGGCGTGTCCATGTTGCCGCCGAAGGCATCCGGGACCAGCGCGGAGCGCACCTCCAGGTTGGCCGGGGCGACCCCCACGGTTCCGTGGAACGGCTCCAGCGGGAGCGCCGTCGTGAAGTCTCCGGAGTGGGCGCGGAAGATGCAGGTCCTCGCCTTGCGGTCCAGCTCCCAGATCCAGACGATCTCGGGGAGCGGTTCGTCGAGCAGCGCTGTGAGGTGGGTGGCGGTCAGCGCGCCGAAGAGCGGTAGGGTCGTGGACGCCGCCCAGTCGCGGGCCGGCTCGATGTCGATGAAGTGCACGGCGACCGTGTCCCCGACCTCGGCGCCCTCGATGTAGAAGGGGCCGGTCTGGGGGTTGAGGAAGGGGAAGTTGCAGACATCGGACACCAGGTCTTTCTCGCTGCGCACGTGGCCCGCATAGCAGTCCTCGGTGAAGACGCGCAGCACGGTCCCGGGGCGGATGCGTGCGAGCGGGGCCGCCCCTCCGAAGGTCCAGGCGTATTGATCCGGCGTGGGGGTGAACGAGAGGACTTCCAGAGCGCTCATGCGACGGCCTCCTGCTCTTCGTCGATCTGAGCATCAAGGTCCAGGTGGATGGTGCCCACCTCCTTGACGCGTCCGGGGTACCGCTGGTAGAGGTAGACCATGTAGCCGACCCCCAGGAGCATCCAGACAGCCATCACCGGTCCCATGTAGGAGAGTGGCGCGGGCAGTGGCGTGATGAAGGAGAAGATCGGGATGCCGGCTCCGCTGAACCACGCGGGGAGGAAGACGATGATGCCGAGCACGGGCACGATGACGTGGAGGAACCAGTTGATCTGCCGCCCGTTCTTCTTCCAGAAGTAGCCGATGCAGGCGGCGTCGACGACCAGGTAGATCGCCACCAGAAGTACGACGATCCCGGTCCCGACCATGTTGAAGGCCGTGAAGGGGTTGAAGTGCAGCCCCAGCCCGAGCGTCACCCCGATGGTCACGACGAAGGCGGCGAGCAGGGCCCACTGCGGGGTGCGGTGGCGCGGATGCACGGTTGCGAGGAAGTGGGGGAAGGCACCGACGCGTCCCATGGCGTAGGCCGTCCGGCTGGAGGCGGTGGTGCCCGCGTTCGAGTTGGCGATGGTGGAGTTCACGATGGCGAGGAAGACGAGGAGCCAGAAGATCCCGTAGGAGGCGGTGGCGATCCCCTCCCAGGAGCTGGGACCGGAGCTGGTGAACAAGGCGAACCGGGCCGGCCCAAAGACCACGTCGGCCGCGTAGGTGGTGAAGACGTAGATGAGGCCGACACCGAGGGTCGCGCCCAGGACGGCGCGGCGGACGGTCTTGCGGGGATCCTTGGCCTCCTCGCCGAGCGGGGCGGCGCCCTCGAAGCCTCCGAAGGCGAGGATGGTGAACACCGACCCCGCGAAGATCCCGCTGATGCCGTGGAAACCGCTCGGCGTGTACTTGGCGGTGAAGACGCTCAGGGTGTTGGCGTCGCCCGCCTTGATCACGAAGAGGATGGCCAGCACCACGAAGACGACGATCTCGAACGTCCCCAGGATGGTGCCCATCCGGGCCGAGGTGCGGATGCCGTAGTAGCCGGCGGCCAGGACGATCAGCGCACCGATGACGCTGAAGATCCACCAGAGGTTGAGCGAGAACCAGGTGGCGTACTCATGGACCGTCGCGGCGGTCGTCGAGCCGAGCTGCAGGAGCACCAGGGCCGGGATCAGTCCGGCCGCGGCCACGTACGCCCAGTTGACGAGGAAGCCCAGCGAGGGGTGCAGGCCCCGAGCGGTATATGTGCCCAGGCCTCCCGCGGAGGGGAGCTCCCGGGCCAGCTCGCCGACGCACGAGGCACAGAGCAGGCAGGCGACCAGGGCGAGGAGGACCGACAGTGGGAGAGAACCGCCCGCGAAGTACACACCCGCCGGGATGGAGGCCGCGATCGCGGCTCCCGGGGCCATGTCGGTGATGCTCTGGAAGAGAACCTCCCGGAGTCCGATCGCTCCGCGTCTCAGTCCGACGGCGGGTGCGCCTGATCCACCTGCGAGTTCGCTCATGTCAGCTCCCCAATCCCCGTGGCCGTCTCCGGCATTGCTCGGCGGCTATGTCCGGATTTGGCGGGTGACAATACCAGGGCGCTCCAAATGACGTCAACGTCCCATTGTGGTCACCAAAACTAGGCCGGAAGTCCCTTCAGGGGCGTGACCAAGGTGAGGTGTCGCCGCCACGCGGGCTCTCTTCGGAGGTCTGGACGCGGCCGTCGACCAGGTGGGCCGGGCCGGTCAGATCCCTAATCTGCGACTTCGCGTGGTGCTGTAGTTCCGGTGAGATCCCACCAAGCGGGCGCCGCACGTGTCAGCGTCGGCCGTCCGTCCCGCTCCATGAGCGAGGTCTGAGCGCGAGATCCACCGGCGCTCCCCGCCAAACACGAGATGAGAGGCGGCCCCGTCATCGAGGAAGCCGACGAGGCCGGACGCGGTGAGGGAGCGGGCAAAGAGGTGTCCCTGCCCCAGATCGCACCCGAAGCCCCGAAGCAGGAGGAGCTGAGCCTGCGTCTCGATGCCCTCGCCCACAACCGTGAGGTCGAGCGCATGGGCGAGGTCGATGATCGCCGCGACGATCGCGCGGCTGCGCCCGTCGACGGCGATGCGCTTCACAAAGCTGCGATCGATCTTGATGAAGTCGAGGGGCAGGGCCTGCAGGTGGGTCAGGGAGGAGAAACCGGTGCCGAAGTCGTCCAGCCCGATGTGCACACCGGTGTCGCGGAGCTGGACGAGCGCCCTGATAGCGGAGTTCGAGGTCTGCAGCAGCACCTGCTCGGTCACCTCGATGGCGAGATCCTTCCCCTCGAGGCCCGCCGTGGCCAGGCTCGACGCGAAGCGCGACGCGAAGTCGACGCTGACCAGCTCGCGGGCGGTCACGTTGACCGCGACGCGCTTGAGATCACCCTCGCGGAGGGCCGGGCGGAGGGTGGCCAGCTGGGCAAAGGCGGTCGCGCGCACCCAGTCGTCGATGACGGGGAGGAGCCCGGTCTCGTCGGCGACGGAGATGTACCGCTCCGGCATCGACTTGCCCCGGTCGATGGCACTGCAGCGCAGCAGGGCCTCGGCTTGGACGGCGGTGCCCGTGGAGAGATCGACGATGGGCTGGTAGCGGACGCTCAACCGGCCGGCGGACATCGCATGCCGCAGGATCCGCTCGGTCTCGAGGCGCTGGGTGGCCCGCGCCTGGAGCGCCTCCCCGTAGACCTCGTGGCGATCGCGCCCCCGGTCCTTGGCTCGGTACATGGCCAGATCGGCCTCGCGCAGCAGGTCGTCGGGCAGGTGGTCCGGTCGCGAGGTGGCGGCGACTCCGATGCTCACCGTGGCGACGACCTCCTGGTCGCCCACCCGGTGGGGCTCGCGGAGCGCGGCCACGATGCGGTCGGCGCACGCGCTGAGATCGGAGAAGCTGGCCAGGGACTGCACCACGACGAACTCGTCGCCGCCGAATCTGGCGACGGTGTCCTCAGGCCGGGCGACGGACAGGAGCCGCTGCGCCGTGCTGATCAGCACCGCGTCACCGCCGTGGTGCCCCAGGGTGTCGTTGATGACCTTGAAATGGTCGAGGTCCAGCATGAGCACCCCGACCAGGCCCGCGTTGCGCTTGAGCCGCTTCAAGGCCTGGTTGAGGCGATCGCTGAGAAGGGTGCGGTTGGCGAGGCCGGTGACGGTGTCGGTGAGGGCGTTGCGCTCCATCTCCTGCTGGGCCTCGATGCGGTCGCCGATGTCATGGAGTGCCAGCTGGGTCTGATCCATCGCCCCTGTCGTGGCATTGATGATCGGCCGGCTCCGGCATTCGAGCCATGCGTAGGTGCCATCCTTGCGCCGGAATCGGAGGCTCACGTTCTCGATCTCGCCCGTGCGCGCCATCCGCCGGCGGGCCGTGCCTGCGATCGTCCGGTCGTCGCGGTGGAGCAGCCCGGTCATGAGCCTGCCGATGAGCTCCTCGGGCGCGTACCCGAGGAGCGGCATGGACGTCGGCGAGATGGAGGTGAAGGCTCCGGTGTCATCGGTGACGGCCAGGGCATCCGCCGGCGAGAAGATCAGATCCGCGAAGCGCCCGGCTGCCCTATCGGACATTCGCCCATTGGGCATGAGGGTCCCCCCAAGGGAAGCACCAGCAACCTATCGACCGACTGCACGCCCCCGGTGCCAGCGGACAACGTAGCCAGTTGACTGCAGTTAAGCACAGTCCCGGGAATGGGTTTGTACGCTAACGTACGATAGGGTGGCTGGCGCGGCCCTCCCGACCTGAATGCGGGCGGACCGGGCGCGGTCGTCGGATGGCTGAGATGGGCGTCCCCGGGTGGGCTCAGTCGCCAGTCACTGGAGCGGGCGCGCCGCAGGCGATCGAGGCGTGCATGGCCTCGAGGACGGCCGTGTTGGCCCGGGCGTCGGCCAGGCTGTACGCGAGCGGAACGCGGCCCCGGATGACGTCGGAAAGGTGCTCCACCTCGAGCCGGTAGGGGTCGACGAAGGGGAAGGTTTCGATGGTGGGCTCGACGCCATTTGTGTAGATCTCGTCGCCGCCCTGGTGGAGGATGAGCTTGGTGAACGGTTCCCGCCGGAAGCCGGTTCCGGGCAGCAGCAGCCAGCCATCGCTCCCCGTCACCTCCACCTGGGCAAACGGGTTGGGGAAGTCGAAGCTGACCCAGAACGGTGCCGCGGTCTGGTGGGGGAAGCGCATCACCCCGGTGACCGTCGTTTCCGTCGGCTGTCCGTCGCGGACCTCGGGGAACCCGAAGACCTCGGTGGGCTCCTGGCCGAGCATGCCGCGGGCCATGTTGGTCGCGTAGCAGCCCATGTCCCAGATGATCCCGCCACCCACTTCGGGGATGAAGCGAATGTTGGCGAGGTCGAGGGGTTGCGCGAAGGCGAAGCCGATCCGGACCACGCGCGGCTGCCCGATCGCGCCGCTCGCGACCAGCTCGACGGCGTGCCGCCAGCGGGGCGCAAAGCGGTACATGAAGGCTTCGAGGACGTGGCGGCCGGTGCGCTCTGCCGCCGCGGCGATCTTGTCGACATCGCCCACCGTGAGGGCCAGCGGCTTCTCACAGAGCACGTGCTTGCCCGCCTCGAGGGCCTTGATCGTCCACTCCACGTGGAGGTGGTTGGGGAGGGGGATGTAGACGGCGTCGATGGCGGGGTCGTCGAGCACTGCCTCGTAGGAGGCGTACGCGGGGCAGCCCCACCGGGCGCCCGCGGCCTCGGCGCGGTCGCGCGACCGGGAGGCGATCCCGGCCAGCTCGCACCCGTCGGCGGCGAGCAGCCCCGGGATCAGGGAGTCACTGATGGACGCCGTGGAGAGGACCCCCCAGCGGATGGTGTCGTCACTCATCTGATTTCTCCTGATTCCTTCGCGCTTTCCCGAGCTCCATCCGGATGCCGGCGCTGTCCGGGCGACGGCCGGAGAACCCGGCCTGACCGATCGAGCCCATGGTAACGGGCCGCTCCGGCTGAGGTGGGCGGAGCCATTCCATCGCACGATGAGATGGGTGCGATGCCGCTCGATCCCCTTGTGGCAATCGACGGCTGATGTGCGCTAGACTCCGTCCCGCATCAGGAGCGGTCCGGCGCCCGGCCGGACCCGGCAACCTGGATGGACATCCAAGGTGCCACTCCGTTTTGGGGATGTGGCCTCGCGAGAGGCAACTAAGTGTCCGGAGGCGACCGCGATGGTGATCGAGTCGGAATGTTCCCGGGTCGTGGGGGCCGGGGTCGAGGTGCCGCTGGTCGGCGGTCGCAGCGCTCGCTACATCAATCTCGATTACGCGGCGAGCGCGCCGGCGCTGGTCGAGGTCTGGGATGAGATCCAGGCTCTGATCCCCTGGTACAGCAGCGTCCACCGGGGCGCGGGCTTCCGCTCGCAGGTCTCGACGGCCGCGTACGAGGGCGCGCGCGATACGGTGCGCTCCTTTCTCGGGGGCCGGCCCGATGACACCGTGATCTTTACCCGCAACACGACCGACGCCATCAACCTGCTGGCCCGATGCCTGCCCCGCAGGACGACCGTGATCACCACCCTGACCGAGCACCACGCCAACCTCCTCCCCTGGCGGCGATATCACTCAGCAGTCGAATTGCCCGTCCCGGCGAGCCCGGCCGAGCTCCTCGCCGACGTCGACGAGACGCTGGCCCGGGCCCCGGAGGAGCAGCCCGTGCTGCTGGCGGTGACCGGTGCCTCCAACGTGACCGGGGAGGTCTGGCCGATCGCCGAGCTGGCCGAGCTCGCCCACCACTACGGCGCGCGCATCCTGGTCGACTGCGCCCAGCTGGCGCCCCACCGCGCCGTGGATATCGCCGGGCTGGACCTGGACTGGGTTGCCCTCTCCGGGCACAAGATGTACGCCCCCTTCGGCAGCGGCGCCCTGGTCGGCCGGACCGACTGGCTGGCCACCAGCGACCCCTATCTCGCCGGGGGTGGCTCGGTCGCCTGGGTGAGCGCCCAGGGAGCCGCATGGACCGATCTCCCGGACCGCCACGAGGGCGGCTCTCCCAACGTGGTCGGAGCCTTTGCCCTGGCGGCCGCCTGCCGGGCGCTGGCGCGGATCGGCATGGGCGCCGTCAGTGCGGAGGAGGCCCGCCTGGGCGACCTGCTCCGCGAACGGCTGGCCGGCATCCCCGGGGTGGTGACCTACCAGACCTGGCCAGGGCATCCCGAGCGGGTGGGGATCGCCGCGTTCAGTGTCAATGGCCGCGATCACGCCGAGGTCGCGACCATCCTGAGCGCCGAGTACGGGATCGGGGTGCGCAATGGCTCGTTCTGCGCTCACCCCCTGCTCTCCCATCTCGCCGGCGGGGTGGAGGGATGGCGGCCCGGCTGCGGCACGGATGTCCCCGGAGCCATCCGCGCCAGCCTCGGCCTGGGCAGCCGGGAGGAGGACATCGACCGGCTCGCTGACGCGCTGCTCGAGATCACGACCCGGGGGCCGCGGTGGACGTATCGGACCCTCGCCGACGGTGGGGTGGTGCCCGAGCCCGACGACCGGCGGCTGCCCGCCTTCCTCTCGCCGGCGTGTCTGCCGGGGCCGTCACCGGGCCCGTGTATCATCAATGCACGATGAGCGCACAGCCCGGACGCCGATATCTGCCCACGCGGCGGCTGTACCTCGATTTCGGTGCGCGTAACACCTGCTCCTGTATCTGAGCCTGGATCGGCCCCCGTGCGGCCATTCCAGGCTTGGCGAACCCTGGTTTCGATGCCATGCCGATGACGGCGTGCATCCCACCGTTCCGCAGGAGCAGAGATGGACTCGTTGACGATCACCGACGGCGGCAGTGTGAGCTCGGCAGCTCACGATCCTGCCGGCGGGCCGCGGCGTGCGCGCCGTGACCTGGGGATCGCGGTCAGCGAGCGGCCGGACGTGACCGACTCGGCCGACCGCGATCGCACGCTGGTCCGCGATCTGCTCGAGCATCGCCGGACGAAGGGGGCGCGCCTGCCCTCACGGCGGCGGGTCGAGACGTTCGTCGACTCCGCGGTGGGTCTGCTCTTCCCGCAGCACTACTCCGACGGGGCCGCCACGGAGGAGCAGCTCCTCGCCAGGATCTCTCTTCTCCGCGCCGAGCTCGGCAGCATGCTGCACGCGGTGCTGCCCCGGCAGCGCTCCGCTGAGGTCACTGACGAGCTGATCCACGCACTGCCGGCCATCTCTGAACGGCTGCGCGGTGACGCCGTGGCCATCGTCGCCGGCGATCCCGCCGCGGAGTCGCTCGACGAGGTGGTGGCCGCCTACCCGGGATTCTTCGCCATCGCGGTGCATCGCATCGCTCACGAGCTGCACCGGCTCCGCGTGCCCACGCTGCCCCGCCTGCTGGCGGAGGTGGCCCACGCGCGCACCGGCATCGACATCCATCCCGGGGCCACCATCGGCCGGGCCTTCTGCATCGACCACGGCACCGGCATCGTCATCGGCGAGACCACGATCATCGGCGACGAGGTCAAGCTCTACCAGGGCGTGACCCTCGGGGCCCTGAGTGTCAGCAAGTCCGCCGCCGGCACCAAGCGCCACCCCACCATCGAGGATCGCGTGGTCCTCTACGCCAACGCCACCGTCCTCGGCGGTGACATCGTGGTCGGGCACGACAGTGTGATCGGGGGCAACGTGTGGCTCACCACCAGCGTGCCCCCTCATTCCTTCGTGTACCACACCAGCCAGATCCGGGTGCGGAGCGTCCTGGACGCTCTCGACAACTCGGATTATTCAATCTGATAAAAGGAATCTGACCCATGCCGTACGACAGCATTCTCGAGACCATCGGCAAGACGCCGCACGTGCGGATCAACCGGCTCTTCGACCCCCGGGTCACCGTCTGGGCCAAGCAGGAGCGGGTGAATCCGGGCGGCAGCATCAAGGACCGCATCGCCCTCGGCATGATCGAGGACGCCGAGAAGGCGGGCATCATCGGGCCCGGATCCGTGCTCATCGAGCCCACCTCCGGCAACACCGGCATCGGCCTCGCCCTGGTCGCCGCGGTCAAGGGATACCGGCTCATCATCGTGCTGCCGGAGTCGTTCTCCGTCGAGCGCCGCCGCCTGATCAAGGCGTACGGAGCTGAGCTGGAGCTGACGCCCCGTGAGCTGGGGATGAAGGGCGCCATCGCGCGTGCCAAGGAGCTGCAGAAGGAGATTCCGAATTCCTGGATCCCGCAGCAGTTCGAGAACCAGTCCAACGTCGAGGCCCACAAGCGCACCACCGCCGAGGAGATCTTCGCCGACTTCCCGGACGGGCTGGACTACATCATCACCGGCGTCGGCACCGGCGGCCACATCACCGCCATCGCCGAGGTGCTCAAGAAGCGCTGGCCGCAGCTCAAGGTCTACGCGGTCGAGCCGACCCTCTCGCCGGTCCTCTCCGGGGGTACGCACTCCCCGCACACCATCCAGGGCATCGGCGCCGGCTTCATCCCCGGAGTGATGCGCCTCGACCTCATCGACGGCGTGATCCAGGTCGACCCCAAGGACGCCGCCGAGTATGTGCGCCGTGCGGCCCGGGAGGAGGGGATCCTCATCGGGGTCTCGTCGGGTGCCTCGCTGGCGGCCGTCGCCCAGAAGCTTCCCGAGCTCAAGGACGGAGCCAAGGTGCTCACCTTCACCTACGACACCGGCGAGCGCTACCTCTCCGTCGAGGGGCTCTTCCCGGCCTGATCCGCAGGTGAGTGGGCCGGTCCTCAGTGTGGGGGCCGGCTCACCCGCCGGGTGCCGTCGGTCCCTGCAGCCGCTCGCGGCAACCCGTCTCGTCCATGATCGCGCGCAGCTCGCCCATCGCCTTCTCCGAGGGATAGAGGCTGCCCACGCCCAGCTCGTCGCGCATCTCGTCGAGGTGCTCGACCAGGTGCCACCAGCGGTCCCCCCAGGCGTCGGCGATCGCCTCGAGCAGCTGGTGCGGCCACCCGCCCAGACCGGTCGCGTAGAACTGGTCCGTCCACGCCGTGAACAGCGCGATGTGCTTGAGCCCGTACCCGGACTCGACCTGCATCCCGCGGATGACCTGGTTGATGACGGCCACCGAGTTGCCCCGTGGGCAGCGGCTCTGGCAGGTGTAGCAGTAGCAGCAGAGCCACACCGAGTCGTCCGTGAGCAGGCTCGGATCTCCGAGCAGGGCGCGGCGCGAGATCTCGCGTGGCGAGAAGTCTCCGAAGCGCGCGGCCGGGCACCCCGAGGTGCAGATGCCGCACTGCAGGCAGGAGAGCAGGCCCGCGGCGTGATGCTGCATGCGCGGGTCGCTCAGGATGCGGGCGAGCAGCCCGGAGTCCTCGCCGGACGGCGAGGCGAAGGCGTTGGCCGCCAGCGTCGCGTACGGGTTCGAGGGCTGGTCGCCGCCGGTGCCGGAAAGGGCACGATCCTCCCCGTCCGTGGCGGGAACGGCCGCCATGACCTCCTGGGCCTCAGAGGTCCGGTCCAGCTCCGCCCGCTCGGGAAGGCCGATCACACCGGCACCCTCGGAGCTGCCGCCACCGCGCTCCCATCGGCCACCGCCACGCTGACGCGCTCGCGGGCGCCGATGCGCTCCAGCAGTGGCTCGAGATTCTGCGAATGCGCCTCGACGCCGCAGACCTTGTCGGGGTCCGCACCCAGCGCCAGGGCCAGCAATTGCTGCACGTGGAGGTGGACGAAGGGATAGTCCTCGCCCGCCGTCTGGGAGATCACGTCGTGGAAGCGGTCAAACTGGATGTGGCAGTTGGGACACATGTGGACGCAGACGTCCACGCCCCGCTCGGCGAGGCGCCGGAGCTTCTCCCGGGTCACCGCCATCGACATCCCCGGGTTGACGAACCGCTGGCGGAATCCGGCTCCGCAGTGGGTCCCCTTCTCCGGGTAGTACCCGGTCTTCTCGACACCCGTCGGCTCGAGCAGGTCCTCGGGCAGCATCAGGTCCTCGCCGTCGCCGAGCACCTCGTCGGGGAAGACCTTGCAGTAGTGGCAGGCCGGGTGGGTCGCCACCTTGAGCCCGGAGAGGCGCCGCTTGACCAGCCCACGGATGGAGGGGTGGCGGCTCCAGAGAATCTCGAGCACGTGGTGGTGCCGGACCTCCGAGGCGACCGCGTCGTCGTACTCGCGACCGACCTTCTTGAGAACGTCATTGGTCCGGCGTCGCTGCTCGGGCTCGTCGAGGACGTCGCGCGCCTTCTTGTTGATGGCGTAGCAGGTCGAGCAGAGGTAGGCCTGGATGGGGTGGCCCGCCTCCACCGCCACGCAGGCGTTGCGCGCCGCCACCGCGACGGTGGTGGGGAAGGAGACCACGTCGGTGTAGTAGCCGAGGCCGGTGCAGCAGGTCTGGTCCGGGTTGACGATGTACTCGACGTCCAGCTGCTCGAAGAGCCACTTGGTGGCGGCTTCGACCCCGGGGTACTGGGTCGAGACAAGGCAGCTCCGGAAGAGCTCCACACGGCCGGTGATAGGGGCGATGTCAGGTGTGGTGGTCGGCACGCTCCGATCACTTTAAGGGAACAGAAGCGCGCGCGGCAACTCGCTGGGCCGAAGGTCCTGTGGCGGTGCGGGTCTTAGTTCTCAGCTCTGCCCGCGGTGTGCCCTGGGTGTCCACCGCCGCCACCGGGGCGCAGTGGTACGAGGCCCAATTCCCCTGAGGCGCCGCGGCTGGCGCTTCCACTCCGCGCCGCGGCTCAGTCCGGCGGGGGCACGTACCTCGCCGCGGCCACCCGGCCCTCCTGCACATCCAGGACCCAGGTCGAGCCCTTCTGCATCCGGGGGCTCGACCCCAGGGCGATCCCTCGCTCGGCGAGCTCGAAGAGGATGCCGCTCACCACGTCGCCGTGGCTGCACGCCGCCACCGAGCCGCCCCCCAGCAGCGCGGTCAGCGCCTTCTCGGGATCAGCCCCCTCCTCGAGCCAGCCGGCCGTCTCCGTGAGCAGGCCGAGCCTGGCGCCCAGCGGGACAAACGTCTCGATGCAGCGCACGTACCCGCTGCTGACCAGGCGCTCGACGGGGTTGCGGGCGAGGAGGGCGGCGAGCAGCTCGGACTGGGCCCGGCCCCGGGCGCTGAGCGGCCGGTCGCGGTCCGGCCCGGTCCATTCCGTCCGCTCGCCGGCATCGGCGTGGCGGACCAGGAGGACCCGCCCCAACTGCGAGTGCGCTCCGTGGGCCTTGGCCGCCGCTCGCCGGCCGGCAGGCGCCTTGCTGGTCACATCCGATCCCCCGTGTCCGTCACATGCATGCCCCGGTTGCGGTCACATCCAGCCCCAGCCCTTCTTGCGGGCGAGCGCCGCCCATGGCTCGCGCCAGGCCTCCCGTCCCGCATCGGCGCGTTCCCGTTCGACCCCGTAGAGGACGCCGGCGGCGAATGCGATCTCCGGGTCGGTGGCCCGTCCCACCGCCTCCTGCAGCCAGTTGCCCGCCACCACAGCGTCGTGCTGGTCGCCGAGCGTGTCCTGGAGGGTGCCGAGCCGAGCTGCGATGCGCGCCGGCCCGTCCCCGAGCAGGGGAACCAGGGCGAGGACCGCATAGCGGCACTTCTTGGCGGCGATGCGCAGTTGATGGAGATCAACGTCACCCGGGTGGTCGTCGAGCCGATGGGCGCGCCGCGCGAGCTTGCGCCAGCTGGCCCCCATCAGGGGCAGGAGGACGTCGGAGGCCGGTTGGCCGGCCGTCTCCGGGAGCAGGGCGGGATGGGAGGCCGCGGCGAGCAGGCGCTGCAGCAGCTCGCCGTGCTCGTGGGATTCGACGACGGAGATCAGGACGTCGCGCGCCAGCACGCGCTCGCCGACCAGGCGGCTCAGCAGCCGCTCGGTCGCCTTGCCCTCGACACCCCGTGCCGCCGCGCTGGCGCGCAGCCGCGTCAGCAGGACCTCGGTGTCGCGCACGGCACCCAGGTCGGTCCCCAGCGTCCCCAGCTCGTCGCGGAGCTCGGCCGTCCATGCGGGCTCGAGCACCGGGGCAAACGTCTGCAGCGCGGAGCGGTAGCGGCGGCACGCGACCCGGGCCTGGTGCACCCCCTCGGGGTCGCTCCCCTCGAGGACGATGGCCTCATTGCGGACCAATCTGGCCGCGTTGTCGCGCAGCGCCGCGGTCACCGCCTGGGCGACGCTGCTGTCGCCATCGAGTGGCGTCTCCCGCCACCCCGGAGCGGCTTCGGGGCCGACCAGCTCGGCGAGGAGCGGCAGCGTGGTGGTGTCCACGACCCCGGCCTTCCGGAGCGCTGCCAGTGCCGGGCGGGTGCCGGTGAGCGGGCCGTGGCTGCGCAGGCTGACCCGGCGGGCGTGCGCTACCGCGTGGCGGTCGACCAGCAGGCTCACCACCTGGTGGATGGCCCAGAGCTCGCCGAACTGGCGCCCGGTCTCCAGGTGACGGAGGCGAGCGACCTGGCCGACCTCCGCGTAGCGCAGGTAGGGGCTGAGCAGGCGAAGCGCCTCGGCCGGCGGCGAGGACGGGCCGCCCTCGAGGTCGACGTAGGTGCGGCGGCATCCGGGGCCCTCGGGCCAGTCGGTGAGGGTCACCCGCCAGCCGCGGCCGCGCCGGTAGCGGAGGCCCGCGTCCCAGCTGGCGAGCCGGAAGTCCGGGGTGTCCCAGTGGATGGTCTCGAAGCGCTCGATCCGAGTCGCCGCCGTCCGTCCCCACCTCAGCTGGCGAAGCCGGAACGCGATGCCCACCGGGAGGTCGATCTGGCACCGCTCGACCGGCAGGGCCGGGCTCAGCTCTTGCCCTCGGCTCGGCGCAACGCGACCTCCTGCAGCCGGAGCTGGGTGTCGACGCCGGCACCCTTCGGCGCCCTCTGCCACTCGCCGTCGGAGCCCAGCTCCCAGGCGAGGGTGTCGTCGCTCAGGTTGACCTCCAGGATCTGATCGAGACGGGCCCGCAGCTCGGGAGCGCGGATGGGGACCGCGGCCTCCACGCGCCGGTCCAGGTTGCGCGGCATCAGGTCGGCCGAGCTGATGTAGTAGTCGCTGTCCTTCCCGTCGCGGCCAAAGCGGAGGATGCGGGAGTGCTCCAGGTAGCGGCCGACCAGCGACCGGACCCGGATGTTCTCGGTGAGCCCGGGAACCCCCGGGCGCAGGCAGCAGATGCTGCGCACGATGAGGTCGACCTGCACCCCCGCCTGTGAGGCGAGACAGAGCGCCGCGATCATCTCCGGATCGACCAGATTGTTGACCTTGATGACGATCCGGCCCGCCTCGCCACGATCGGTCTCGCGCCGGATCAGGCGCAGCACTGCGGGGCGCATCGAGTCGGGAGCGACCAGGAGCTTGCGGTACCGCGCCTGCCGGCTGTAGCCGGTGAGGCTGTTGAAGAGCTCGCCCACGTCGGCGCCCAGGGCGGGGTCGGAGGTGAGCAGGCCCAGGTCCTCGTAGACGCGCGCGGTGTCGCGGTTGTAGTTGCCGGTGCCGATGTGGCAGTAGCGGCGGATGCCGCCGGCCTCCTCGCGGACCACCAGGGTCACCTTGGCGTGGGTCTTGAGACCGACCGTGCCATAGACCACGTGGACGCCGGCGTCCTCCAGGACCTCGGCCCAGTTGATGTTGTTCTGCTCATCGAAGCGGGCGGTGAGCTCGACCATCGCCACCACCTGCTTGCCGGCCTCGGCCGCGCGCGTGAGCGAACGGATGATGGGGCTGACCGGTCCCGAGGTTCGGTAGAGGGTCTGCTTGATGGCGAGCACCGCGGGGTCCTCGGCGGCTTGGGCGATGAACGCCTCGACGGTGTGCTCGAAGCTGTCGTAGGGGTGATGGACGAGGATCTGGTCCTCGCGCAGGACCCGGAAGAGGTCGCCGTCGCTCCCCCCCAGGTCCTGGGCGAAGCGCGGCGGCGTCACCGGCACCCAGGAGCGGTACTTGAGGTCGGGACGGTCCAGCTTGCAGACCTCGAAGAGACCGCCGAGGTCGAGTGGTGCGGAGACCGTGTAGATGTCCTGGTGCTGGATCTCCAGCTCGCGCGCCAGCAGGTCGACCATCTCGGCGGGCATGTCGCTGCCCACCTCGAGGCGGACCACGAGCGGTGAGCGGCGCCGCTCCTTGAGGATGGCCCTCACCGCCTCAACCAGGTCGTCGGCCTCGTCGCTGTCGATGGTGTAGTCGGCGTTGCGGGTGAGCCGGAAGACGTGGTGGGTCAGCACCCTCATCCCCTCGAAGAGAGGGTGGAGGTGGGCTGCGATGACCTGCTCGATGGGCACGAATCGCTCCCCGTCGGGGAGGGCCACGAACCGGCTGAGCAGCGGGGGCACCTTGATCCGGGCGATCCGCTGCTCGTGGCTCGCGGGGTCGACCACCACCACCATCAGGTTGAGAGAGAGGCTCGAGATGTAGGGGAAGGGGTGACCGGGGTCGACCGCGAGGGGGGTCAGCACCGGGAAGATCCGCTCCTCGAAGACCTTGTCCAGAAACGCCCTGTCGTCCTCGTCCAGGCTCGACCAGTCGCTGAAGCGGATGCCGTGGCTGTCGAGGTGGGGCACCACCCCCTGCAGGAAGGCGCGCGCCTGGCGGGTGTACAGCTCGACCACCTTGAGCCGGATCGCCCGGATCTGTGCCTGCGGCCCGTGGGGGTCGGAGGCGGCGCTCTCGAGCCCGGCCGCGAGCTGCTTGAGGCCGCCGACCCGGACCTGGAAGAACTCGTCCAGCGCCCGGCTCGCGATGGCCAGGAAGCGCGCCCGCTCAATTGCCGGGAGGCTCTCGTCCTCGGCCTGGGCCAGCACCCGCGCGTTGAAGTCGAGCCAGGAGAGCTCGCGGTTGATCAGGACGTCGGTGACGTCGAACGGGGCGGGGGAGGCTGCGGGCACGTGGGGGGTGGGGGAGGGGCGGGCCTTCGCCGGCGTGGAAGCGGTTGGCGTTTCAGGAGCGAGGGAGGCGGCGGCCTTCGCCGGCGGGGAAGCGGTTGCCGGCTCAGGAGCGCGGGAGGCGGCGGGCAGCGCGGGAGCGGAAGAGCCCGAAAGCTCGGCGTGCGTGGGCGTGCCATCACGGACCACGACATCCAAGGTGGGCTGGTCCGGGTCGCCCCCATTGGCACTCGCCAACCCGGATTTCGTGGTCACCGGGCTGTGGGCTCTTGCGCGTTCAGCTGGCACCTGAGCAATTGTGCCTCACCCCGATCGCATGCGGGCCGAAGGTTTCACGGCACAATGAGGTCGTGACACGACCGGCAGACGTCAATGCGCCAGTCGCGCCGTGACGGGCGCGGATAGCGCGGCCGAGCTCGCCGTCCAGGCCGGTGCCTGGCGGCTGTCCGGGGCCGGTGCCACCGACTGCGGCCCCAAGCGGCGTGAGAACCAGGACGCCTTCCGGCTCGTGGCCCTGGACGGAGCCGGCCTCGGCCTGATCCTGGCGGACGGGATGGGCGGCCAGAGCGGGGGCCGGGAGGCCGCCGAAGCGGCGGTCGCCGGCGCTGCCGATCGGCTCGGGGCGCCGGGGGGAGGCGACGGGCGGCTGCGCGAGGTGATCGCCGTGGCCAATGCCGCCGTCGCCCAAGTGCGCCTCCAGCTGGGGGGCAACCCGGGTACCACCATGGTCGTCGCGGTCATCGAGGCGGGACGGCTGACCCTGGCCCACGCCGGCGACAGCCGGGCCTACCTGCTCCGCGACGGGGAGGCGACCCAGCTCACCGCCGACCACAGCGTCACCGGCGAGCGGGTGCGCGCCGGCACCCTGGACGCGGAGACCGCCCGCCACGACCCCCGGCGCAACTACGTGACCCGGGCGCTGCTCGGCGACCCGGTGGAGCCCGACGTCGCCGAGCTGGCGCTGATCTCCGGGGACGTGGTCGTGCTCTGCACCGACGGGCTCTGGGAGCCCCTCACCGACGGCCAGATCGACGGCCTGGCCGGGGGCGACGCGGCCCCGGCGGAGGGCGCGCGCCGGCTGGTCGACGCGGCCCTTGCCGCCGGCGCCACCGACAACGTCACCGCCGTGGTGGCCCGCCTCGACCTCGCCTGAGNNTCGCGCGGCGACCGCACCCGGCGGCTCGGTATCATTCGCCCGCTTCTACCGCCCCGTTCCCAGGGCGAGGAGGGATCTCCCGACATGGCTCGCTTCTACGCTCAGATCTGCACGGTGGCCTTCCTGATCGTCACCATCGGCGGTTTCTTCGTGGGCAATTCCGTCACGGTCGCCCACGGCCAGGCGGTCGGCAACGTCGACGGGATGCAGCTCCACCTGACCTACGTCCGGGACATCCTCGACCTGATCCTGCTGGCCGCCTTCGCCTACGTCGGCTTCATGGCCAACCGCCGGATCGGGCGGATCGTCACCGGGGTGGCGGGCGTGGTCCTGCTGATCCTGGCGGTGGTCGGATTCCTCTTCGTCGACACCACCCGGGGCAGCCGGTCGTTC
>PLOF01000084.1:1708-12170 GCA_003142035.1 Candidatus Dormiibacterota bacterium | reverse complement strand
CTGCTCCTCGCCTCCTTGCTCTGAGCGACCCGGACGCCGCTCCCGGCAGCCGTGTGGCGACCGAGGCTACCGGTGACCGTTCTGCGGGGTGGCTCGGAAGGTCGTCTCGGCCTCCTCGCGGTGGCGCCGGCGCTCGAGCTGCTCGCGGGCCAGAGCCGCCGCTTCTGCCACCACCGGGGCGACGTGCTGGGCCGTCCTCTGCGCGGTGTCGATCCCGTCGCGTGCCGCCCTGCTGAAGGCACGCAGCTGGGCTCGGGTGCGCTCGCCCGACTGCGGGGCGATCCAGAGGCCGATCAGCGTGCCCGCGACCGCTCCATGGACAAAGCCTCTGATGTAGCCCATCTCTCCGCCTCCCGACCTGCCGCCGCCGCTGCTCGTGTCCCGCTCTCACCGTATCAGCAATCCGCCCGGGGCGTTGTCGGTTCTCAGGGCGGGGCGGCGAGGGAGCGGCTGGGGAGCGACCGGGGGGCGGCCGGGGAGCGGCCGGGGGGTGGCTGGGGAGCTGCTGGGGAGCGACAGGACGGACAGCCTGCGTGCCAGAGTTGCCCCCATGGACATGGCCTTCGCCTTCCTCGCCGACCACGCGTCTGTCCCCCCCGACGGCAAGCTCTACGTGCTGGGCGGCGGCATCAACACCCTGGGTCTCCCCGCCATCCCCGGCCGGGTGGCCTTCGATATCGTCGGCGGCTTCCGCTTCACGACCGCCGACTCGCACAGCGTTCAGACCGTCGAGCTCCGCCTCGTGGACGCCGACGGCAAGCTGGTGATGCCACCGGCCACGCTCAAGTTCCAGGCGGCCGCGGCCATCCCACCCGATCAGGGCGAGGTGCTGATCAGCACGGTCACCCACATGGCTCCGATGTTCGGTGACCAGGGACGCTACCGGGCCGAGTACTGGACCGAGGGCCGGTTGCTCGCCTGGGTCGGCGTCACCGTCAGCGTGGTCGTGCAGCCCGCTCCGGGACCGCAGCCGGCCTGACCCTCGCTCCGGCGGGCGGGCCCACTCGACACTGAAACCCTACCGGCTTCTGGGCGCCGCCGCGGTGACCGGAGCGTCGCTCGAGGAGTTAGAGGGGCGCTTCACGGATGAGTTAGGGGGGCTCTTCACAGATGACGGTGTAGCGCTGGGCGTCGGCCTGCAATCGTCAGCGGAACGTCACGCGGGTCGCTTCCTGCTTGCCTTGGGCAAAACCGGCACGGGCGGCCGGGATACGGGTCGCGGGATCGGTCAGGTTCGTGCCAAATGCGGCTCGGGAATCGGCGTCCGGCGTGATCACCTCGACGCGGCTGCCCTGCTTGCGCAGGGCCTCGACCTGGCTTGCCAGGTCCGTGCCCCATTCCGGTGGTCTGCGCAGGCCCTCGAACTGGCCTGCCGGGTCCGCGCCCCGTTGCGGTGGTGTCCCGCCCCGTCCGCCCAACGGCGAAAGCACCACGACGTTCGCATAGCCCGAGGCAAGGTCGGCGTTGTCGGGGGAGCGCACGCCACCGTCGATGTAGGGAGTGCCGTTGATGCTGACCGTGGGGACTAGACCGGGCAGCGCGGTGCTCGCGGTGACCGCGTCCACCAGGTCGGCGCCGGAATCGCGGTCGAACGCAACCAACTCGCCCGTGTGCGCGTCGATGGCCGTCACGATCATCGGCCGGTCCGGCCATTCAGGGCGAGGCAACCGAGCGGCGACTATTGCGCGCCGCTGTCCCGCCCCGGGTCCGAGTATGGAGTCGCTCTCCAATCCGAACGCGCCCATCGCACGTTGTAGATCGGCTGCCGAGGTGGCGGCGGCGGAGATGGCCCTCATCCGCTCGTACACCGTGGCCGTCGGCAGCGAGGGCGGCCGTTCCTGGCTCTGTCCGACCCGTCGAACCGGCGGGGACAGCACCGAGGCCAACAGTTCGGCCGGCGGCATACCGCTGCGCACCTGCGCTGCCGCGGTGGCACCGGCCGAGGTGCCGATCACCAAATCGGCGGCCTCTGTCATNNCCACTATGTCAGCCCGTGGAGACTCCTGTCCACCGGAACACCAAAACCGTGCCTTACGGCCGGTGCGATAGCTCGAAAGCTGAGCGGTCAGGCCGCCGTGGGAGGATCGGGCGCCCGGCCTGGGGGAACTGCCTTGCTGTCGTTCGATGGCGGAGCGGTCAGCCCGCTCAGCAGGTGTCGGGGGCCCGAGGGCGAGCCCAGCCTCGGGCCGGGCCGTAGTCATCTGCCACCGGCGGCAGGGCAACGACACCCTCGTCGGTGCGGATCAGGCGCCAGCCGCCCTCGTGCACCTTCCAGTGGTGGGCCCGGCAGATGGTGACAAGATTGGCAAGATCAGTCGAGCCGCCCTGGGCCCAGTGGCGGAGGTGGTGCACCTCGCCCCACGACGCCGGCCGATGGCAGCCGGGCCAGACGCAGCCCCGGTCCCGGGCCTGGACCGCCCGGCGGGTCGCCGTCGCCGGCACCCGGGTGGCCCGGCCCACGTCGATCACCGCGGAGTCGGCGCCGAAGACCACCCGGGTCACGCCAGCATCGCAACCCAGCCGGCGCGCGGTCTCAGCGGCGATCGGCCCGCCCAGGTCCAGCTCGGCGGCCGGAGCACCCTCCCGCCCCTGGAAGGTCGCCAGGGTGGCGGTGACCTGGAGGTGAGGCCGCTGACCCGCGTGCCGGGGCAGCACCCCGCCGTCCAGGGTGTGGCCGGCCAGCTCCACCAGGGCATCGGCGAAGCGCCGCTCCCGACTCCGGTCGTCACCCTCTCCGGAGGGACGGGCGAGCGGNNATGGCGCAGGTGGGCGCAGTCGCGGCGGAGCTCGGCGACCGAATGGTCCCGGGCCCGGGAGAGCAGCGCCCGCTCGTCGAACGTGGGCGGGAGCGGGGCGCCCGGCGCGGCGGAACCAGGATCGGCGGCATCCGGCAGGCCGGTGGCGAGGAGGTCCACGGCGACGACGGGCAGACCCCCGATCCAGTCGGCAGCTCTCGCCATCAACGCCAGGTGGGCGTACCCGATCTCGCCCGCGACCAGGGCGCGGGTACTCTCCGGCATCCGGGAAGCCTGCTGCCCGACCACCAGGGCGTTCCAGGCGGCGGTCCCGGTCAGGTGGCACTCCTCCTTGACCCAGTCGGTCGGAGCGTTGTGCCCCAGCCACTCGTCCTCCCCGCAGGCGGCCAGCTCGGTGACCATGCCGGCGAACTCCAGCTCCATCCGGTCGATGAGGCGGCGCCAGCCCACCATCTCGTCGCGAACCACCTCTCCGGGCCGCTCACCGCGGGGACGGGAGACGAAGCGCGCGAGGGCGGCACCGACGGCGGCGAGATCCTCGCCGACGCCCCCGCGAAGCCCCACCTCTCGGACGGTCATCGCCTGCGATTATACCAAACGCGCGTTCGCATGGTCAAGACGAACACACACGGCGGGATGCATGCTCGAGTCGGTGTTGCCCGACCAAGTGTTCAGGGTGAAACATGGCATCCGCCTAGCGGGACGGCGGCGCGCGCTCATATGATCTCGGCTATGCACCCGACCCAGCGTGCGGCGCTCCTCGGCACCGATCTCATGCTGGCCAGCCGCCTCCGTTCGGCGCTCTCGGGAGACGGGGTCGGTCTGATCGAGGCCACCAGGGACGACCTCCTCCCTCTGGTGCCGCTCCTTTTCGTGGATCTCAACCACGACGCCGAGAACCGGCTCGAGGCCATCTCCCGCCTGCGCAGCCGCAATCCGTCCGCGACCATCGTCGGCTTCTGCAATCACGAGGAGAAGGGGCTGATCCGCCGGGCGGTCGCCGCCGGGTCCGATCAGGTGGTCGCCAATCGCAGCCTTCCCGAGGCGGCCCTCCGCCTGCTGGGCCGGGCGGCCGATCCCGACCTCCCCGGATGAGCTCCGACCCGAGCCCGCGCCTCGACGCTGAACTGGCCACCGTCGCCGCTCGGATGGTCGAGATCCGCCGCGACCTCCATCGCCATCCCGAGCTCTCCCATCAGGAGACCCGGACCGCGCGGTTCGCGGCGGCGCGCTGCCGGGAGCTGGGTTACACGGTGCATGAGGGCGTCGGCGGCACCGGGGTGATCGCGGACCTTCAGGGCCGCGGCCCCGGCCCGACCGTGATGTACCGCGCCGACATGGACGCCCTACCCGTCGACGAGGCCGACGGTGACCGGCCGGTTCGCTCCGAGGTGCCCGGGGTCATGCACGCCTGCGGTCACGACGGGCATGTCGCCATCGCGCTCGGTGTCGCCGAGGTGATGGCCGGGCTCCGCGATGAGTGGAGGGGGACGCTCCGGCTCTGTTTCCAACCCGCCGAGGAGATCGCCGGCGGTGCGGAGCCGATGATCGAGGCGGGCGCCCTCGAGGGCGTCGAGCGGGTGCTCGGGCTCCACCTCTGGACGCCGCTCGACACCGGCCGGGTGGCGGTCACGGGCGGCCCCCTCTTCGGCAGCGCCGACGAGTTCCGGATGGTCATCCGCGGGACGGGGGGCCATGGTGGCCTTCCCCACCTCAGTGTCGATCCCGTGGTCGCCGCGGCCCACGTGGTGGTCGCGCTCCAGACCCTCGTCTCGCGGGAGGTCGCCCCCGACCAGCCGGTGGTGGTCACCGTCGGCATGATCCGGGGAGGGCGGGCTCACAACATCATCGCCGAGGAGGTGCAGCTGAACGGCACCGTCCGCGCCCCCGACGAGGCCCTCCGGGCGAGCGTGATGCGGCGCGTGGAGGAGGTGGCCCGGGCGGTGGCCGGCGGCCTCCGCGCCCAGGTCGAGTTCGAGATGGTGGCCGGCTGCCCGCCGGTGGTCAACGACCCGGACTCCGCGGAGACCGTACGCCGGGCGGCGGTGGAGGCGGTCGGGGAGGCCAACGTCGAGTTTGCCCGCCCGCTCACGGTCGGCGACGACATGGCCTGCTTCCTGGAGCACGTGCCCGGCTGTTACTTCCTGGTCGGCGCCGGTGACCCGGCCACGGCGGTGCGGCCGCCCCACCACCACGCCCGATTCGATATCGACGAGCGGGCGCTCCCGATCGGGCTCTCCACCGCGACCCGGGCGCTGCTGGCATGGCTGAGATGAGGCGTGGGTTCGTGCCTCTGGCCCTCCCCGAGATGGANNCACGCCAATAACGCCGGCAACGTGCACGGCGGGACGATCCTCCGTCTGGTCGACAGCGCCGCCGGTATTGCCGCCATCAAGCACGCCCGCCGGCGGGTGGTGACCGCCGCCATCGACGAGATGAGCTTCCTGGAGCCGGTCCTCATCGGCGACGTGCTCACCGTCCGGGCGATGGTCAACGACGTCCACCGATCCTCCATGGAGGTCGGGGTGAGGGTGGACGTGGAGACCCTCCCCGACGGCCGGCGGCACCACGTCGCGAGCGCCCATCTCGTCTACGTCGCGCTCGACCGGGACGGCAAGCCGGCCCCCGTGGCTCCGGTGATCGCGGAGACCCCGCAGGAGATCCTCCGCCAGGCCCAGGCGAGGGTCCGGCGTGAGCAGCGGCTGCTCCGCAAGGCGGCGCTCGACCAGGCCGGTGGGGGCAGCGGAAAGCAGGCCTGACGCTACGATGGCGCTGTGACCGAGGAGAGGAAGGGAGCGGTGGACGAGGGAGCGGGCCCGTCCGCCCAGATTCGCGTTCGTGACGCCAGCCGCAAGATGCCGGGCCCCCGCCAATTCGTCCGCTATGCCTTCTATCGGGTGATGCCCGAGTGGCGCCGTCGCTCCGCCGTACAGCGCGCCGAAGACCGCGCCGAGTTCGCCGCCGTCGTCGAGGAGATGGCGGGCCGGGACGGGGTCATCCTGCGCAGCTACAGCCTGGTGGGCACCCGCGGCGACGCCGACCTGATGCTCTGGTCGGTGAGCGAGCGGCTCGACGAGTTCCAGGAGCTGGCCGCCCGGCTGAACGCGACCGCGCTGGCCGCCTACCTCGAGCAGCCGTACAGCTACTTCGCGATGACCAAGCGGAGCAGCTATGTGGAGCGGCACGTGCATGAGGACGGCTCACCCCAGGAGGGGAGAAGCAGCCGTCTGATCATCCTGCCCACCGAGCGCAAATACCTCTTCGTCTATCCCTTCGTGAAGACGCGCACCTGGTATCGCCTCGGCCCCGAGGAGCGGCAGCGCCAGATGGACGAGCACATCGCCATGGGCCACCGCTATCCCGGGGTGAAGATCAATACGACGTATTCGTACGGTCTCGATGACCAGGAGTTCGTGGTCGCTTTCGAGAGTGATTCGGTGAGCGACTTCCTCGACCTGGTCCAGGAGATGCGGGCCAGCGAGGCGTCCACGCACACCGTGCGCGACGTGCCCTCGTTCACCTGCGTGGCGACGCCGATCGCAGAGGCGCTGGCGGCTCTGGGGTAGGCGAGAGAGGCGCGTTGCGGCTGCTTCTCGGCGACGGACGCATCTCCGCGACGGCCGCCTCGACGCCGCCGGTTGATCAGACGGCCACGATGGGAACGAGCTGCTCCAAGCCGACGAAGTCCGCGGGATTGCGGGTGTAGAGCTGCGCTGAGTGGGCGTGCGCGGTCGCGGCGATCAGCAGGTCCATGGTCCGGGCTCGCGGCTGGCGGCCGATGGCGGCCACCTGGGCGGCAATCTGTCCGTAGCTGGAGGCGACGGACTCGTCGACCGGGAGAGCGTCGAATCGGTGCTGCAGGAGGCTCAGACGGCGCAGCCGCTCGGCACGGACCATAGGGTCGGTGGCCACCAGCACCCCGAAATGAAGTTCGGCGAGGGTGACCGCGCTGATCGCGAGCTCCCCTTCAAGGTGAGCCACATCGCCGGCGATCACCACACTCGTGTCGAGCAGGGCCCTCACCGGGGCGCCCAGGGGTCGCGCACCAGCTGGTCGAGGCGGTCACGGTCCTGATCCCACAAGGGGTCACCGGGTCCGGCGAACAGCTCGGCGATGTCGTCGTAGCCGCGCCAGACCTGCGGGACGAGGGGCACCAAGCGCGCGCTCGGCCGGGCGGCGACGGTGATGGTGATCTCCTCGCCGGCCTCAGCCCGGCGGACGAGCTCGGACGCTCGCTGGCGAAGCTCTCGAAGTCCTACGATGGCCACACCGGTAACGTAGCACAAGTTACTCTTGTGCTACATCCATCGAGGGCACGTCTGGGCGGCAGCGGCACAGATCTGCGGGGAACGGGCCCTCAGCCAGTCGAGGCGGCCCGGATGGCGGCGTCCAGCACCTCCATCAGGTGCATGACCCGCACCTGTGGAGCATGCCGCCGGGCTCCCACGCGCAGCTGCACCAGGCAGGAGACGTTCTCGGTCACGAGCACGTCAGCACCCGTCGCCACCACGTGCTCGAACTTGCGGGCGAGGATGGCGTCGCTGTGCTCGGGCTGGCCGGTGGCGTAGCTGCCGGGGCCTCCGCAGCACATCGCCGCCTCCTCGAGCGGGGTGATGCGCAGCTCGGGGATGCGCGCGAGCAGCGCGCGGGCCACCCCGCGCTCCGGACCGTCGATGGACAGCGAGCAGGGCTCGTCGATGGTGACGTGCCAGGGCAGCGGTCCCAGCGGGGCGCGCCACCCCGTTCGCTCCAGGCGAACGCTGGCGAGATCGGTGACGTCCGCCACCCGCCGTGCCGCGTCCCCGAGGACCGGGTTGTCGCCCAGGATGCGGCCGTAGCGGCGGACGTGACCCACGCAGCTCGCGACGTCCCCGACCAACCCGTCCACCTCGAGATCCGCCAGCCCGGTGACGGTTCGCTTCGCCATCTCCCGCACTGCCGGCCCGTCGCCGAGGCTCTGCGCCGGCAGCCCGAAGCAGCCCAGCTCGGGCGCCTCCAGCTCCCATCCATTGGCGAGCAGCACCCGCATCGCCGCCTCGGTCGCCTCCGGAGCGACCAGGTTCTGGTAGCAGCAGATCAGGAAACCGAGCCGGCCGCGCACCGGCGGGGTCACCGCGGGGAGGCCGGCGACGCGCTGATCGGCCCGGCGCCGGGCCAGCGGACCAATTCTCTCCGCCATCCCCCCCACGGTCCCGATCCAGCGGGTGATGTGCAGCCCGCGGGCGGCGGCGTGGAGCCCGGTCACCTGGGCGGCGCGGGAGAGACGGTGGAGGGTGCGGGTGCCGCCCGGGCGGGGGAGGACGCGGCGGAGCAGCCAGCGCTGCCCGCGCGGGTAGCCCTCCTGCTCGTGCAGCTCCTGGCGGGCCCGGTCGACGATCGCCGCGGTCGGCACCCGGGGCGGGCAGGCGGCCATGCAGTTGTCGCAGGTGAGGCAGGTCGAGAGCGGCCCGTCGGCGATGTCGCGGAGCTCGAGCCGGCCCTCCATGGCGTCCCGGATCAGGGCGACCCGGCCCCGCGCCGTCTCCCACTCCAGGGGGTTGACCTGGTAGGTGGGGCAGACCGCCTGGCAGAGCGAGCACTTGTTACACCGGCTCACGTCCTCGTAGATGTCCGCGAGGAAGCGGGGCGCGGGCACGGCCGCCACCTCGCCGGGTGGCTCGACCGGTGCCTCCATCGGAGCGCTGGGTGGCAGGCTCATGGCCCGCCCGATTGTACGGGGCATGCTCAAAAGAGACCCGGCAGCGCCGGCAGCCGCCGTCGGGCTCCCCCCTGCACATTCACCCGGGCCGGATGGGCGGCGCGGGAACGGGCCTCCCGGCCCTCTTCCCGGTCGGACCCATGCCCCTGGTATCCCCGGGCCAGGGGTCCAACGTAGAGGTCGACAGCTGGAGTGGAGCTCTGCACCGCCAGGAGGTGTGGACGATGAGCAACAACAGCATCGGAATGGTGGTCACCGCCTTCGTGGGGGGATCGACACCTCGGGGGGAGGAGGCGCCGAGCCCGCACGGGCACGGGAGCAGAGAGGAGAAGGAGTGGACGGTCCGCGACGTGATGTCGTCGCCGGTCGTGCACATTCCTCCGAACGCACCGGTCAAGGCGGTCGCGGAGCTGCTGCTGTCGGAGCGGGTCAGCGGCGTCCCGGTCGTTGACGCCCACGGACACCTGCTGGGGGTCGTCTCCGAGGAGGACCTGCTCGCCAAGCAGATCGACCTTCCCGCCAGCGCGCACGTCCCCTGGCTGAGTGGTGGCCACTTCTCGCACGAGTTCCGCCGCCGCCGTGAGGCACTGACGGCGGAGGGGCTGATGAGCACCCCGGTGACCTGCGTTCACCCCGACACCACCCTGCGCCAGGCCGCCAAAACCATGTACCTGCGCCACCTCAAGCGCCTTCCGGTCCTGGCCGGTGGCTCCCTGGTCGGGATCGTCAGCCGCGCCGACCTGCTCCGCGTCTACCTCCTGCCCGACGAGCATCTGCGGCGGGACGCCGAGCACCTGGTCCACGGGACCCTGGCCATGGGCGCCGCAGCGGTGGCCGTCACGGTGCAGGAGGGCGTGATCACGCTCGAGGGCGAGGTGCCCACCCACAGCGAGGCCGACCTGCTCGTGCGCCTCCTGGGCCGGCTCGACGGGGTGGTGGCGATGGAGGCGCGGCTCACCTGGCGCGTCGACGACCACGCCGCCCCCCAGGGAAGGCACGCCGCTCACAGCTGACCCGGTCGTTGTCCGGAGCAGGAGTGCGGGTCAAGCCTGACCCCTCGGGCGCCCTGGCACCCGCGGCGGCCCGGGTGCCTCCGGGGCACCCCCTCGGACCGTAGACTCGGGCGTCGATGAACGGCCCGTACCACCTCGAGACCCTCGACGACGCCGATCGGGCTCAGCTCGAGCCCTGGGTGAGCAACCTGGACTCCCCCGTATTCGCCCTGAATGGTCTCTCCCAGGTGACCGCGGCGGCGCTCTTCGCGCGCTACAGCCGGAGCCCCAAGAGCCTGCGCCGGCTCCTCCTCGATGAGTTCCTGAAGGGGGAGGCGGTCGTTCCGGAGCTCGCGGCCCCGGCTCCCGACGATGCGGGCAGGGCCCGGGCGGGGCGCCTCTTCGGGCGCGTCATCGCCGAGTACGGGGACGATTCGGTCGCCCAGCTGGGCGGCATCCACCTGGCCTGCGAGCAGGTCAGCCAGCCGCTGGCCAAAGCGATCGAATGGGGTCGCCTCGCCGCCTACCTCGAGCAGTCGACCCGCTACATCCCCTACACCGACCTCCGCGACGGCCATTACCGGTACCACCGGGACCCGGAGCTGATGGCATCGGCGCACGCCGGCACCTACCTGACGGCGATGGACGGGCTCTTCGACGCCTATGTCGAGATGCTCCCGCTGCTGCGCGCGCACCTCGGTCAGACCCTCCCTGCGGAGGCCGACGCCAAGGCACGCGAGCGGGCGATCCGGGCGCTGGCCCTCGACCTTCTCCGCGGCCTGCTGCCCGCGGGCACGGTGAGCAACCTCGGGGTGTACGCCTCGCCCCAGGCGCTGGAGCAGCTGGTCATGCGGCTGCGGGCCCACCCGCTCCCCGAGGCGCGCACCTACGCCGAGCTGATCGACCGCGAGCTGCAGGCGACCATCCCCGAGATGGTGACCCGGCTGGATCGCCCGGACCGGGGTGGGGTCTGGGTGGAATACCTGCGCGAGACAGCCTTGGCCCTGGAGACGGAG
>PLOF01000084.1:0-1701 GCA_003142035.1 Candidatus Dormiibacterota bacterium | reverse complement strand
CGCCTCTTCGCCGCCGCGCTCGGAGTGAGGGGCAATCGGCGGCACCGGCCCGGCAGGGGCTTCGAGCACACCGATTACACATTTGAGCTGGCGTCGGACTTCGGGGCGTTCCGCGATCTCCAGCGGCACCGGATGCTGACCATCCAGTGGCAGGAGCTGACCCCCGCGCTCGGCTACGCCATCCCGCTCGAAGTGGTCGCCGCCGGGCTGGAGGGGCGGTGGCGCCAGGCTGTGGAGCGCGCCGAGGCGGCCTGGGCGGAGATCCGCCCCGACCTGCCCGAGCAGGCCCAGTACCTGGTCACCCTGGCCCACCGGGTCCGCTACGTGATCAAGCTCAACGCCCGCGAGGCGCTCCACATGATCGAGCTGCGCACCTCGCCCCAGGGTCATCCCAGCTACCGCCGGATCTGCCAGGAGATGCTCCAGCAGATCGACACNNGCGGTGTCGTATGATTCCTATCGAACCACCGCCGGAGGGCGGGGCAGCCGACCTCAGAGGGACCCAGCCATGATCAGCGTCTCTGAAGCAGCCGTCGGGCAGCTCAAGGAGCTCATCCCCCAGGAGCCCCAGGCAAAGGTCGGCCTGCGCGTATTCATCCAGTCGGGGGGCTGCAGCGGCTTCTCGTACGGGATGGGCCTGGACGACAACCCACCCCGGGAGGACGACGAGGTGGTCACCGTCAGCGGGCTGAGTGTCTACATCGACGAGTACTCCGCCCAGTACCTGGAGGGGGCCGAGATCGACTACGTCGACGCCCTCATGGGTGGCGGATTCACCATCCACAACCCCAACGCGACCCGGACCTGTGGCTGCGGCCACAGCTTCCAGACCGCCGATGGAGCCGGCGAGGCCCGCGCCTGCGGGCACTGAGCCCACCTCGCCGGCTCCGCCCGGCCGCTGCGGGGGGCGGTGGCTGGGCGCGGTATCCTGTCCCCGCGACGCGGGAGTAGCTCAGTTGGTAGAGCGCTAGCCTTCCAAGCTGGATGTCGCGAGTTCGAGTCTCGTCTCCCGCTCGCCCGTCGGGCTCTTTCAGCGCGAGCTACTGGCCGCCGCCCGCCCGGGCTGGGATCGGCTGTTGATCGAGTTCATGCTGCGGACCGACCTGCGACACTCCGAGGTGGTCAACGTCGTCCGCCTCGACGGCATCATCGACGGCCGATCAGGCCGGGTAACCTTTGGCGCGACGTGAGTTTAGCGAAGCAATACGTGCAAACGGGGTAAACGCGGGAATTCGAATTGCCGGCCGTGGCGGACAGCCGTCGCGATTGACTACGACGTGTCACGGGAAGGGCACACCCTGCGGTTTGAACCCTTCGATCGGCTCGTCGCGGCACCATCGTGAGAGCACGGCAGCTGCAGACACTGGCCGACCCGTTCAGGTGATCGTCCCGTCTTCTTGGCACCTCTGCGTAGATCGCCAGGCCATCGCCGCTCCCCTCCGAGTCGCCTGAGGGGGCCTCACCCCGGGGGCTTGTTCGGCGCTGCGACGGCCATCCCTCAGCAACCGCCCCGTCGGCCCGAGTGCGACGTATAGTCGCGGTCACAAATCCGGAATGGAGCAGCCTCATCCGTGCCTGCCCTCACCTTCTACCGGCTTCGCGAACTCACCGACATAGACCCGACTGATCTCGATCAGTACGTCGATACGGACGAGCATGAACTTGCGGTCTACGGGCCGATAGACGGACCGGATTTCAGAG
>PLOF01000038.1:29519-30517 GCA_003142035.1 Candidatus Dormiibacterota bacterium | reverse complement strand
GGCGTCTACCTGATCGCCCGCTTCCACGTCCTCTTCGCGTTGGCCCCGATCGCCTCGGGGATGGTCGCCTGCGTCGGGATGGGCACCGCCGTCATGGCCGGCTTCATCGCCCTCTCCCAGGTCGACATCAAGCGGGTGATCGCCTACTCCACGATGTCCCAGATCGGGCTGATGATCTTCGCGGTGGGGATCGGCGCCTACGCCGCCGGGATGTACCAGTTCCTGCTCCACGCCTTCTTCAAGGCGCTCCTCTTCCTCGCCGCCGGCAATGTCATCCATGCCGTCCACGACGAGCAGGACATCCGCGAGATGGGCGGGCTCGACTCCCGGATGCGGGTGACCGCCTGGTGCTTCCTGGTGGGCTCGCTGGCCCTGGCCGGGTTCCTCTTTGCGGGGATGTTCTCCAAGGAGAACCTGCTCGGCTTCGGCATGATCAACGGTCCCGGCGCGCCCACCCTCTACATCGTGGGCATCGTCGTCAACGTGCTCACCGGGCTCTACGCCTTCCGCCTCTACGGCACCACCTTCCGGGGCGAGCCGCGCTCGGAGGCCGCCCGCAACGCCCACGAGTCCAAGGCCGTGATGCTCTGGCCGGTCGTGATCCTGGCCGGGCTCTCGGCGCTCGCGGGCTGGATCCTGCAGTGGCCGGTCGCCTTCGGGCCCCACCTCATCGACGCCTTCCTCAACCCGGTGTTCACCAGTCCCGGCGGCAGCCACATCGCCAAGGCGCCGGGTCTCGGGCTGGGGGTGATCGGGTTCGTGATCGGCCTGACCTGCAGCCTGATCGGCATCGGCATCGCGCTGCGCATCTGGGTGCGTCACGACCTCGATCCGTCGCACGTGCTGGCGCGGCCGGGGTTCCGGCTGCTGCCCCGCCTCTCCTTCAACAAGCTCTACTTCGACGAGATCTACGACGCCCTGCTGGTCCGCCCCACCCGGGCCCTGGCGCGCGGTCTCCGCCGGGTCGGCGACCCGGTGATGGACAGCTGGATCAAGGG
>PLOF01000038.1:14485-29489 GCA_003142035.1 Candidatus Dormiibacterota bacterium | reverse complement strand
GGGAAGGCCGCCGACCTGATCAAGGGCGTGACCGTGGTGGTGGCCGCCGCCGAGGTGGTGCTGGTCGCCATCGTGGTCCACGGGGTCGCGACCACCAGCGCGGTCGGTGGCGGGCCGTTGCCCATGCACTACGTCGAGCAGGCCAACTGGATACCGGCCATCGGTGCCTCGTATCACGTCGGGGTGGACGGGGTGTCGGCCTGGATCCTCGCCCTCAACGCGGGCGTCTTCCTGCTCGGCGCGCTGGTGGTGCCGCGCCTCACCACCGAGCGGATCAAGCTCTTCTGCGGCCTGATGCTGCTCGCCGAGGCGGCCACCACCGGTGTGCTGATCAGCCTCGACCTGCTCCTCTTTTACCTCTTCTGGGAGGGGATGCTGATCCCCCTCTACTTCCTGCTCGCCTTCTACGGCAACGAGAACCGGGGCCGGGCGACGCTCAAGTTCGTGATCTACACCGTGGCGGGCAGCCTGCTGATGCTGCTCGCGATCCTCTACCTGCACTTCCAGGCGCTGGCAGGCGGGCACAACACCTTCGATCTCGAGGTCCTGCTCCAGAGCCCGCTGCCCGCCCAGGCCGGCGTGGCCCTTCCCTTCACCACCATCCAGACGCTCTCTCCGGCGATGTTCGCGTTCCTCGCCTTCGCGCTGGCCTTCGCCATCAAGCTGCCCATCGTTCCCTTCCACACCTGGCTGCCCGACCTCTACGAGTCGGCGCCGACCCCGACGCTCGTGTTCTTCGCCGGGGTGGTGAGCAAGATGGGCGCCTACGGCTTCATCCGCTTCGGGATCACCCTCTTCAGTGGGCCCGTCCACCAGCTCCAGCCGCTCCTGGTGGCGCTGGCCATCCTCAGCATCCTCTACGGCGCGATGATGGCCCTGAGCCAGACCGACCTCAAGCGGATCGTCGCCTACGCGAGCATCTCCCACCTCGGATTCATCGCGCTCGGCATCTTCAGCCTCAACCAGAACGGCATCGACGGGGCCGTGATCCAGATCCTCAACCACGGCATCATCATCGCGGGCCTCTTCCTGGTGGTCGGCGTGGTCGAGGCCCGCACCGGGACCCGCGACATCCGCGAGCTGGGCGGACTGCAGAAGCGGATGCCCTGGCTCTACGTCTTCTTCCTGGTGATCACCCTGGGCGCCCTCGGCCTGCCCGGGACCAACGGTTTCGTCGGCGAGGTCACCATCATGCTGGGCGCCTTCCAGTACTTCTGGCTGCCGGCCGTGCTGGCCGGCCTGGGGGTGCTCATCGCCAGCTGGTACATGCTCCGCATGCACCAGGGGATGATGCACGGGCCGGTCCGGGCGGTCACCGAGAAGGTGCAGGACCTGCGCTTCCGCGAGGGACTGGTGCTCGCCCCGCTGGCCGTGCTGATCATCCTTCTCGGGGTGTACCCGCACCCGGTCGGCAGCGTCGCCGCCCAGGCGGTGCCCGGCTACGTGAGGCTTGCCGACACGAGCCAGCAGCCGGTCGTGATGCCGACCTCCGCGCACATCGCCACGCTGACCGAGGTCGAGCGATGAGCGGCGCCGCATACGACCTGAGCTCCCGTCCGTCCCCGGTGGCGGTGTGCACGCTGTGAACGCACTCGCTGCCCTGCCGCTCGCCACCGCCACCCCGGGCTGGCACGACCTGGTCGGGCTCCTCCCCGAGGTCATCGTCGCGGGCGGCTTCCTCGCCCTCATGCTGCTCGACCTGGTGGTGCCGCCGGCGCGGCGCACCTGGCTCGCGGTGTTCAGCGGAGCGGTCCTGGTGGGCGCCCTGGCGGTCAGCGTCTGGGGCTGGTACGACGCCGGCTCAGCCGGCCGCAGCGTCTTCTTCGGCGCCTTCGCCTACGACCGGCTGGCCGAGTTCGGCAACTGCGTGATCCTGGTGACCTCGCTGCTCACCGTGGTCATCAGCCCCGGCTACCTCGACCGGCGGAGGCTGCACCACGGCGAGTACTACTCGCTGGTGATGGCGGCGACGGTCGGCATGATGCTGCTCGCCGGCGCCACCAGCCTCATGGTCATCTTCCTCGCCATCGAGCTGCTCTCCATCTCCCTCTACATCCTGAGCGGATTCTCCCGCCAGGAGGAGCGCTCCCAGGAGGCGGCGGTCAAGTACCTTCTGCTCGGCTCCTTCGCCTCCGCGTTTCTCCTCTTCGGCATGGCGTTGGTGTATGGCGAGACCGGGCACACCCAGCTCGCCCAGATCGCCGAGGCGATGAGCCGCTCCCTGCCGGTCGACCCGCTCCTGGTGGGCGGGATCATCCTGATGTTCGTCGGCCTCGCCTTCAAGGTCAGTGCGGCGCCCTTCCACGCCTGGACACCGGACGTCTACCAGGGAGCGCCGACGTCGGTGACCACCTTCATGAGCGTCGCCACCAAGGTGGCGGCCTTCATCGTCATCATCCGCCTCTTCGACGACGCCTTCGCCTCCTACTACAGCCACTGGAGCGCGGTGGTGATCACGGTCGCCATCCTCTCCATGGTCGTCGGCAACTTCGCCGCGCTGACCCAGAACAGCATCAAGCGGATGCTCGCCTACTCGGGCATCGCCCAGGCCGGCTACATCCTGATCGGGGTGGCGGTGGGCGTCGGCACCGCGCTCGGTGTCCAGGGTGCCCTCTACTACCTCGCCGCCTACGCGTTCACCAACCTCGGTGCCTTCGCCGTGGTCACGGTGATGAGCGGGCGGGGCGAGGACCTCGACCGCTACGACCAGCTGCGCGGGCTGTGGCACCGGCGGCCATACGTCGCCGCGGCGCTGGCATTCTTCCTGCTCTCGCTGGCGGGCTTTCCGTTCACCGCCGGCTTCATGGGCAAGTTCCTGGTCTTCGCGGCCGCCATCCAGGCACACAACGTCGCGCTCGCACTCTGGGGGATCGGCACCAGTGCGGTGTCGGTCTTCTACTACCTGCGGGTGACCCTGATCATGTTCCAGCGTCCCAAGGAGGACGCGCCCGCATACGAATGGCCCCGGACCGGCCGGGCGGGAAGCGCGGTCCTGCTGGTGACCGCCGCCGGCACGCTGGTGCTGGGCATCTTCGTGGGCCTGGTGCTCACCGTCGCCACCATGGCCCAGGCGGGGACGCTTCCGGGAAGGTAGCCGCCCGGGGAGGACGGGCCGAGCTGGACCCCGGTCTCCTGCTCACCCTCAGCGCCCGCCGTCCCCCGCTCCGACCTCTGCGCCCGGCACGCTCTCCGTCTCCGCCGCCGGCTCGGCGGTGCGGTGCCCCAGCAGGCTCTCATCGGCCGGCCCGCTGACCTCGACCTCAGCGGTGGGCGGCTCCGCGCCGGCGGTGGCCGGGGGCCCGGCACCGGCGCCGGCCGGCGCTGTGCCGCCAGCGGAGTCGAGCGGCAGCTCGACCCAGAAGGTCGAGCCCTTGCCGACCCGGCTTGCCACCCCGATCCGGCCGCCCATCGCCTCCGTCAGTGACTTGGAGAGGGCGAGCCCCAGGCCGGTCCCCTCGACGTCCGAGGTGGCTGCCGAGAGGCGTTCGAAGGGCGCGAAGAGCCGCTCCATCTCCTCGAGCCGGAGCCCGGGCCCGCTGTCCTGGACGGCGATCCGGCAGCTGCCGTCGCGGATCGCCGCGGTGATCTCCACCCAGCCTCCCCGCCGGTTGTACTTGATGGCGTTGGAGACGAAGTTGAGCAGCACCTGCTTGAGCCGCTGGTGGTCGGCGCCGACGATCAGCTCCTCCGGGATGCCCGTGACCCGGACCGTGATCGACAGCTCCGTGGCCATCGGACGGGTCAGATCGAGCACCTCACCCACCAGGTGTCGCACCGCGACCGGCTCCGGGGAGAGGGAGAGCCGGCCCTCCTCGATCCGGGAGATGTCGAGGATGTCGTTGACCAGGGCCAGCAGATGGTCGCCCGCCTTGAGGATGGTGCGGACGTGGTGCTCCTGCTGGGGGTCGAGAGACTCGGTGAGGAGGAGGTCGGCGAAGCCGATCATGGCGGTGAGCGGGGTGCGCAGCTCGTGGCTCAGCCGGGAGAGGAATTCGCTCTTGGCCCGGTTGGCGGCCTCCGCCAGGTCCCGGGCGTTGCGCAGCTCGGCCTCGGTCTCCACCGCCAGCTCGGCCACCCGCACCCGGTCCAGGGCGATCGAGAGCGAGGCGGTGTAGCCGGCGAGCCAATCGGCCTCCTCGGCGTCGAAGGTGGGGGAGAGGGAGCCGGCCAGGACCACCAGGACGCCCTGCCCGGCGTTCATCGGGAGGGCGTGGACGATGGCGGTGTGGGAACCGCTCCGCAGCCGCACCAGGGTGGCCGGGGAGGGGAGGGGCAGCCGCGCCAGGAGGTCGCGCGCCTCCGAGTCGAAGATGCCCTGAGAGGCGAGCAGCTCGCCCGTCACGTCGGCGATCAGCCCGGCCCCACCGCCGACCAGGCGGATTGCCCAGTCGAGGCCGCGGACTGCCAGGGCGGCGCGGTCCGGGCTGTACAGGAGCAGGTCGTGGATGGCGTGGCGGAGGCGGTCCTCCTCGGGCCGGCGCCAGATCCGGCGCAGCCACCCGGGTGGCGCGAATCCCGCGTACAGCGGCGGGACGCAGACCAGGGCACAGACCTGGAGGGCGACGGCGAGGCGGTCGCCACCGATGGTGAAGGCCACCAGGATCAGGGCGGCCACGATCATGATCCCGCCATAGCCGGCGGCGATTGAGCGCATCCGGGCGCGCTGCACCGCGGGGAGGCCCACGGAGAGGCGGGCCAACCGGTACGCGGGCTCCGCCACGGCCAGGCACCAGACCACCAGGAGCAGGTCGAGCGCCAGCTTCTGCTCGGGACCAGGTGCGACCCCCGGGCGGGCGGCGACCGGCAGGCCCACCACGAAGCTGAGCGCGGTTGCGCCCGCCAGGGCGAGGCCCGCCAGCATGAGCACCCACCACGGGAGGGGCAGCACGGAGTGGCGGTACAGGACGAGTGCGCCAGCCGAGATCATNNAGGCTTCCCAGGGCGATCGCCAGGTAGCCGCGCCGCCCCTCCCGGCCCCGCCACCAATCGCGGAGGGCTAGCACCCCGATGAGCAGGAAGGCGGCCGCGTCGATGATCTGGAGGACGCGCAGAGGGAGATCGGTCACGGCCGGAAGCTCTGCAGGCGGGGCAGCGGGGTGGCGGCGATGACCTCGCGGAGGCCGGGGTGCGGGCTCACTCGCTGCAATCCTCCCGCTTTCCGGGTCAGGTGGCGAGGGGGAGGTGCTCTGGGGCGGCGATCCAGGTCCCGGAACCGCCGAGTGCGCGGGTCAGTGGGCACTCCCCGCGGCCGTCGCCGAGGACCACCGCGAGCACGCCGCCCTCCAGCGCGCGGCGGGCGGCCAGCAGCTTGACCCGGGCCCGGCCCCGTGCCAGGGGGAGGTGGGGCTCGATGTCGTCCGGGCCGAGGCGGGGGATCAGACTGGCCTCGTCGTCGGGGTCGCGGAGCAAGCCCGGCACGTTCATCAGGATCACCAGGCGCTGCGCGCCCAGTGCGATGGCCACCTCCGCCGCCAGGCGATCACCGTCGACGTTGATCGCCTCGCCCTGGGCGGAGATGGCCGGGGGCGTGAGCACCGGGAGCCGGCCGGTGTCGAGGAGGAGGCGGAGCAGGGAAGCGTCGACCACCTCGATGGTGCCGGCGTGGTTGTCGTGGAGAAGGCGCTGGCGGTCGCCCTCGACGATCCGGAGATCGGGCTTGCGCCGGCCGGTCGCGATTCCCCCGTCCATCGCGGAGAGCCCGACCGCGTCCGCCCCCTCGCGGCGCAATCCCTCCACCAGCCGCTTGTTGACCAGACCGCAGTACGCCATCAGGAACTGGTCCATGGTCTCCCGGTCGGTGTACCGGGTCACCTCGCCGCGGACCGATGTGACCATCCGCGGGGGATGGCCGAGAAGCGTGGACAGCCGGTCGAGCTGGAGGTGGGCGCCGTGGATGACGATCAGACGCCCATCGAAGCCGGCCAGCTCGGCGAGCAGGGGCCCGGCGCCGGCGAGCTCCAGGCTGCCGCCGATCTTGACGACGGTGGTCACAGTGGGTAGATCGCGCCGAACTCCAGACCCGCCGTTTCCGGGAAGCCCAGCCGGATGTTGGCCGCCTGGATCGCCTGGCCGGCCGCGCCCTTGACCAGGTTGTCGATGGCCGCGGTCACCACCAGGCGGCGGGAGTGCGGGTCGCGGCTGAAGCCGATGTCGCAGAAGTTGGTGCCCGTGACCAGCCGTGGATCCGGGTGGCGGTGCAGCCCGTGGGCCTGCTTCACGATGCGGAGGAACGGCTCGGCGCGGGTCGCCGTGCGCAACACCCGCCAGATCTCCCTCTCCTCCATCGCCACGCTGAGCCAGACGTGGGCGGTGACCAGGATGCCGCGAACCGCCTCCACGGAGGTGACGCTGAGGGCGACCTCGCTGATCGTGCCGAGGGCCCGCAGCTCCTGGAGGATCTCGGCCGTGTGGCGGTGCCCGGTGGCGGCGAAGCTGTGCATGGCGCCGCTGCGGTGGGGGTGGTGCGACGTGGCGGTCGGCTCCGAGCCGGCTGCCGAGGAGCCGATCAGGGCGTCGACCACGATCGGCATGGCCGGGTCGACCAGGCCGGCCCGGACGAAGGGCGCCAGGGCGAGGATGCTGGCCGTCGCCACACAGCCACCGATGGCGAGCCGGTCGGCGGTCACGATCTGCTCGCGGTGCAGCTCCGCCAGCCCGTACACGAAGCTGGAGAGCAGCTCCGGGCGGGGGTGCTCCCACCCATACCAGCGGGGGTAGTCGGCGGGGTCGTGGAGCCGGAAGTCGGCGGAGAGGTCGACGACGACCGGGGCCAGGGCCAGGGTGCGGTCGATGCGCGGCGCGGTCTGGCCGTGGCGCAGCGCCGAGAAGACGACGTCCGCGGGCTCCAGATCGTCGAGGCCGCAGAAGCGGAGCTCGTTCCGGTCGCGGAGCTGGGGATGGACGGCGGCGACCGGCTTGCCGCGCAGGCGCTCGGAGGAGACCTGGGCCACCTCGAGGTGCGGGTGGCCGGCGAGCAGCCGCAGCAGCTCACCGCCGGTGTAGCCCGACCCGCCCTGGACGATGGCTCTCATCGGCTCAGCTCCTCCAGGGCGCCGCTCAGGACCGACACCGCGCGTTCCAGCTCGGCGATGTCCACCGCCTCCTCGGGGGTGTGGTCGAGATGCGAGTCACCCGGACCGTAGGCGACGGCGGGGCATCCCCAGCGGGGAACCAGGAGGTTCATGTCGGCAGTACCCGTCTTAACCTTGTGTCGAGGGGCCCCTCCCTGGCGGCGGATGGCGCGGGTGAGGGCCCGTGCCACCCGGCTGTCCCGGGGAGTGTGAACCGCATCGGTGGCGAATTGCACCAGAAGCTCGGCCTCGCCCCGTTCCCCGTCGAGCCAGTCGAGCAGGGCCGCCGAGCCGAGGTCGGGGGGCAGCCGGAATTGAATTCGCGCCACCGCGGTCTCGCGGAGACCGGTGCCCATCACCTCGAGCCCGGTGACGCGCAGGTCGGCCCGGTGGAAGGGACCGCTGGCGGCACCCCGCTCCTCGAGCTGCGCCTGGAGCCGGGCGAGCAGGGCCACCAGACGATCGGCCACCGTGGATTCGGGGGCGGCTCGGTGGCGGAGGGCGTCCTCGATGCGCAGCTCGGCCCGGACGATCCCCCGGTACCCGACGGTCACCGCATCCCAGCCGCTCGGCTCGAGGACGATGAGGGTGGCGGGGGAGGGGCGGGTCGCGACCTGGCGGGCGCCACGGGAGTCCCCCTCCTCGTCGACACAGCCGATCACCGTGAAGCGCGCCGGCCCGTGCCTCGGCTGGAGCGCGACCGCGGCGATGGCCGCTGCCAGCGGGCCCTTGGCGTCGACCGAGCCGCGGCCGAAGATCCGGCCGGCCTCGCGGCGCGGCGGGATGGTGCCGGGGACGGTGTCCAGGTGGCCGAGGAGCATCACCTCACGGGGCCCGTCGCCCCAGACGGCGACGACATTGCCGGCCGGGTCGATCTCGGCGTCGAAGCCCGCGCCGGCCAGCCGGTCGCGGAGCGCGCCCGCCAGGCGCCATTCGCTCCCGGTCGGGCTGGGGACGGCGAGCATCTCGAGCAGAAGGTCGTCGACCGCGATGGTTGTCGTGGCGGCGGCGGTCATGGGGCGTCTTCCGTGTTTGCGCCGGCGGCGGTCGTCGTCTTCGGGGGGACCGCGGTCCGACGCCTCTGGCGTCGGCCGCTCACGAGGCGGTGCCCACGGCGGCGCTGGTGCGCGCCAGTGAGAGCACGTGGTCGGCCATCCGGCCTGGGATGTCGACACCGGTCGTGTCGATGCTGTTGCGGAACTCCATGGTGTGGTTGACCTCACTGATGAGCAGCTCGCCGTCGCCACGCTCCAGCAGGTCGACGGCCACCATGCCCCCGCCCACCGCAGCGGCGGCGCTGCGGGAGAGCCGGTCGATCTCGGCCGTGACCGGGCAGTTGGAGGCGTGGCCGCCGCGCGCCGTGTTGGTGATCCAGTGCTCGGACTCCCGGTAGATGGCGCAGATGGTCTCGCCGCCCACCACGAAGCTGCGGATGTCGCGTCCCGGCTTGTCGATGTGCTCCTGGATGTAGTAGACGGAGTCGGCGGCGGAGCCGAGGGCACGCTTGTGCTCCAGCACCGCCTCGGCGGCGTCGCGGTCATTGAGACGCGAGACCATCCGGCCCCAGGAGCCGACCGCGGGCTTGATCACGACCGGGTAGCCCAGCTCCTCGATCGCGCGCAGCGCGGCCTCCGGGGTGAAGGCGACCAGGGTTCGCGGGGACGGCAGACCGTGGGCGGCGAGCGCTGCGCTGGTGGCGACCTTGTCTCCGCAGGTGGCGACCACCAGGGCGGTGTTGACGGTGGTCACCCCCTGCCCTTCCAGGACGCGGAGAGCGGCCAGCGCCCGGGTCTGGCTGAGGCTGCGGTCAAAGACGACGTCCCACCGGGGTGGACCGCCCGCCGGCCCGCGGATGTCGAGAACGACGACGTCGTCGTCGATCCGCTCGGGCTCCGCGCCGCGCGTGCGGAATGCCTGCAGGAGCAGCTTCTCCTCGACCCGGATCCGCGAGCAGAGGATGCCGATACGGGGAGGGGTCACTCGCCCCAGTCCTCCTCTTCGGGTGGGGCGACCTGGAGCTGGGCCGGGGCCAGGCCCCGGATCTCCAGGTCGGCGCCACACTCCGAGCAGGAGACGATCTCACCGACCTCGGCGTCGCTGCCGATGGCCACCTGGGCGTCGCACTCGGGACAGACTGCGGTCAATCCAGCCACGGTCAAGACCTCCTCAGTGTTGGGCACCGTCAGACCACCTCTTCGATGGCGGCCCAGCCATGATTCTTGATCAATTCGACCAGCGAGCCGGCCTCGCTGATGCGGCGGGCGACCGCCGAGGGCGCCTCGCCCTGGAAGGTCCGGCCGCCGGCCACGATGGTGCCGTGCTCGGTGTCCACCACCACCTCGTCGCCGTCCTGGACGGCGTCGTAGAGGTCGGCGCAGCGGATCACGGGTAGCCCGAGGTTGACCGCGTTGCGGTAAAAGATGCGGGCGAAGGACCGTGCCACCACTGCGCTCACCCCGCTCGCCTTGATCGAGAGCGGCGCGTGCTCCCGGGAGCTGCCGCAGCCGAAGTTGTTGCCCGCGACGATGACGTCACCGGGGCGCACCGTCTCGTGGAAGTCGGGGCGGTTCTCGATGAAGCAGGCCTTGGCGAGCGCCGCCGGGTCGGTGGTCAGGTTGTAGCGGCCGGGCATGATGGCATCGGTGGAGATGCCATCCCCGAAGCGGAAGACCCGCGCCATCAGTTCTCCTCCCGTGGGTCTGCGATGACCCCGGCCAGGGCGGACGCCGCCGCCACCGCCGGGTTGGCCAGGTAGATCTCGGCGTCCGGGCTGCCCATGCGGCCCGGGTAGTTGCGCATGCTGGTCGAGAGGGCACGTTCGCCGGGGCCGAGGGTGCCGTGCTGGCGGCCCAGGCAGGGGCCGCAGCCGGCGGCCATCACCACCGCTCCGGCGCGCACGAAGGTGTCGATGTAGCCGCGCTCCAGCGCTTGTACGTAGGCGGTCCGGGTGCCCGGGATGATGATGGTCCGGGTGGCCGGGTTGACCTGGCGGCCCTCGAGCATGCCGGCGACGATCGCCATGTCCTCGATCCGGCCATTGGCGCAGCTCCCGATGAACACCTCGTCGAGGCGGATGCCGGCCAGCTCGGAGAGGGGCCGCACGTTCTCGATGGCGGGCGGCGCTGAGACCTGCGGCTCCAGCTCGCTGACATCGACGCGAAGGACCCCGGAGTAGGACGCCTGGCTGGGGCGCAGATCGCCGCCATCGGGGAGGTGGAGGTAGTCCCAGGTCTTGGCGTCGACCTCGCAGAGCCCGCACTTGGCGCCGAAGTCGACGGAGAGGTTGGAGAGGGTGAGCCGCTCCGACAGCCCCATGGCGGTGACCGTCGGCCCGCCCCACTCGACGGCCAGGTAGTTGGCGCCCTCGGCGCCGAGCTGTCGGATGACGTGGAGGGCGAGGTCCTTGGCCTGGACGCCCCGGGCCAGATCGCCGGTCACCTCGATGCGGAGGGTCTCGGGCACCCGGAACCAGGAGCGCCCGGTGGCCATGGTCACCCCGATGTCGGTGGAGCCCATCCCGGTGGCGAAGCATCCCAGGGCCCCGTAGGTGGTGCTGTGCGAGTCGGCGCCGACCACTACGCCGCCGGGGCGGACGAATCCGCGCTCCACCATCACCAGGTGGCAGATCCCCTCGGCGAAGAGGTTGCGGATCCCGTACTCGGCGGCGAACTCACGGATGCGGCGGTGCAGCTCGCTGGCGGCCACGCTGTTCGAGGGGAACACGTGGTCGAAGCTGAAGATGGTCCGCGCGGCGTTCCAGATCGGCATCTCCAGGCTGCGAAAGGCGTCGATGGCGAGCGGTCCGGTGACGTCGTGGGCCATCACCGCGTCGACCTCGGCGATCACTGTGTCGCCGGCGTGGACGGGCCGGCCCACGCGCCGGCTGAGTATCTCTTCTACCAGTGTTCCCATCTCGGTTTGGATTCTCCTGATGTGTGGGCTAGGCGGCGGGGTTGTGCCAGCTGAGCAGGAGGCCGTCCACCTGCTCGTCGGCGAGGGTGGCCGAGTCGGCGAGCCGCTTGATCTCGGCGGTGGCCGCGGCGATCTGCTCCTCGTCAAGGTCGATGCCGAGGCTCCCGGCGCGGTCGCGGATGGCGTTGCGGCCGACCAGCCGGTGGCCGATGAGTATCTGCCGATCCAGGCCATAACGCTCGGGCTGGAGCACCTCGTAACTGCGTGGATCGCGGAGCACCGCGTTGCTGTGCATTCCCGCCTTGTGGGTGAAGGCGAAGGCGCCGGTGATGGGGGCGTTGAAGGGCACCCCGATACCGAGGATGCGGGCGACCAGGGCGTCGAGCTGGGGGAGGAGGTCGAGGCGGTAGGGCTCGACCCGCTCCGGGGAGACGGTGCCGATCCGGGCGATGAGCCCGGAGAGGGAGGCGATCCCATTGCGTTCGCCGATGCCGAGCACGGTGGTGTCGATGTGGGTGGCGCCGGCCTCCAGGGCGGCCAGGGCGTTGGCCACCGCGCAGCCGGTGTCGTTGTGGCCGTGGAACTCGATGTCGCAGCCGACGGCGGCCCGCACCGCCACCACCATCTCCTCGACCTGCCGCGGGGTGGCGATGCCGACCGTGTCGGCGATGCCAACCCGGTGGGGCCCGCAGGCATCGACGGCCCGGTACACCGCCAGGATCTCCTCGAGGTCGCTGCGGAAGGCGTCCTCGCAGCTGAAGCGGATCTCGCGGCCAGCGCGGCGGACGTGGCTGATCACCCCGCAGGCGATGTCGATCACCTCGTCGAGGGAGCGGCGGTGGCTCGCCCGGCGGAGCACGTCGGAGGTGGCGAAGAGGACGTTGACGCCGTCCGCGCCGGCGGCCAGCGCTCGGTCCACGTCCTCGATGGAGCAGCGGGTGTGGGTGAGTACCCGGGCCCGGGGGCGGGCCGCGACCACCGCCTTCAGGTCGGCCTCCGACTGGGGCGAGGCCGCCGGGGAGGTCATCTCGATGTAGTCGACGCCGAACTCGTCGAGGGCGGCGACGATCTCCATCTTCTGATCGGTGGTGAAATCGGCCCCGGCGAATTGCTCACCCTCACGGAGGGTCGAGTCGACGATGGCCATGCGCTCGACCGTCACCTCCGGGCCGCCAGCGACTCGCGAGCACTCAGGGCTTGGAGCACGGCCTCGGTCATCTCGCCGGTCGAGCTGGTGCCGCCCAGGTCGGGGGTACGTGCTCCGGCGACGAGGGCCGCGTCCACTGCGGCGCGGATCTCTGCCGCCACCTCGGGGAGGCGGAGCGAGTGCTCGAAGAGGAGGGCTACGCTCAGGATCGAGCCCATCGGGTTGGCGATGCCGCGCCCGGCGATGTCCGGCGCCGTGCCGTGGATCGGCTCGTAGAGGGCGGGCCCGCCCTCGGGATTGAGGCTGGCCGACGCCATCAGGCCGAGCGAGCCGCTGATCGCGGCCGCCTCGTCGCTCAGGATGTCGCCGAAGAGGTTCTCGGCGACCACCACGTCCAACGCTGACGGCTGCTGGAGCATGCGCAACGCAAAGCTGTCGATGAGCTGGTGATCGAGGGCGATGTCCGGGTTGTCCGCGGCCAGCTCGGAGGTGACGTCGCGCCAGAGTCGCCCGCTCACCAGGGCGTTCGCCTTGTCCACCGAGGTCAGGTGGCGGCTCCGGCCGCGGGCCAGTGCGAACGCGAAGGTGACGACGCGCGCGATCTGCTGGCGGCTGTAGGTGATGGTGTCGTGGGCGCGCTCCGAGTCGCCCTCGCCGGTCCGGCCGTGAGCGCCGTAGTAGGCACCGGCGGACAGCTCGCGGACGACGATGAAGTCGCTGCCGCGGGTGACCTCGGGCCGCAAAGGCCCGCAGTCGGAGAGGGCGGGGAAGGCGCGGACGGGACGCAGGTTGATGCTGAGACCGAGCCGCTGGCGCAGCCCGTGGATGGCTGCTCCCGGTCTCGCGTCGCCGCGCAGATGGTCCCAGCGGGGGGCACCGGCAGCGCCGAAGAGGACGGCGTCGGCCTCGCGGCAGAGCTGCAGGGTCGCCTCGGGGAGGGGGCGCCCCTCGGCTTCGATGGCGGCACCGGCGATTGGCCGCTCGGTCAGCTCCAGGGAGAGGTGGTGGGTGGCGGCGGCGTGCTGGAGGACCCTCACCGCGCTCGCGGTGACCTCCGGGCCGATGCCGTCGCCGGGAAGGACGACGACACGGATGCTGCGCGATTGCGACTGGATGCTCATGGGACTCCCGCGGGCTGTTTCTGAACTGCTCTGAACAGACAAAGAGGGCTCCCTCGCTCTGGGGGAGCCCTCTTCCGCGGCGGCGGTAGCGCCTCGCGGCGCGCGCCTCTACTTCGTACCGGCGGATCTGGCCCCTGCGAGGGCTTTACGTCCGGCGAGCTGTTTCGAGGCGTGCGCGGTGTGCATCGTTCGGCAACTATACGGGCTGCCCGGTTGCGGCGTCAACTTGATCTCGGACCGCGCAGGGTTCACGTCTCCTCGACGAAGGCCGGCGCCCCCTCGTCCGTGACCATCTCGGTCACCCCGCCCGCGGCGAAGCATTCGCCGGTGCTGGCGCAGGCCACGCCGTTGAGCTCGGTTTCAGCGTTGCCCGGCGGACTGGGACTGGCAACGACGCGCCAGCCGCTGCCCGTATCCCCCTCGATCAGGGGGTGCGCGCCACTGTAGCCGACGGCCCAGCAGCGCGCGGCGCCGGCACACGCCACGCCCATCAGCTGGCTCTCCTCGCTGACGGGAGCGGGACTCGCAGCAACGCTCCAGCTGGTCCCACCGTACTGGTCGATCAGAGGCGCCGAGCTGGTCGCTGTCCTAGCCGTGCTGCCCACGGCCCAGCAGTGGTTCTCGCTGGTGCAGCTCACATCGTTGAGCTGGCCGCCGCCGCCGGGCGGGCTGGGGCTGGGGACGACGCTCCACAAACCATCGGCGTACTGCTCGATGAGCGTCTTCGGATCTCCCCCGTCGCCGTTGAGCTTGCCCACGGCCCAGCAGTCGCCGGCGCTCACGCAGGCCACCCCTGCGAGGTAGCTCTCCGAGTCATCGGGGGGCGGGGCGCTCACAAGGCTCCATTCCCCTGCTGCGTACTCCTCGACCAGGGGCGCCGTGTTGTTGCTCCCGGCACCCACCGACTCGCCGACAGCCCAGCATTCGCCAGGCCCGAAGCAAGTGACCCCGAAGAGGAAGGCCCACGCCCCGCCAGGGAGAGACGGACCGGGAACGGCGCTCCAGCCGCTTCCATCGTAGTGCTCGATCAATCCGGCGTAACCGACAGCCCAGCAGTCGCTGGCGCTCACGCAGCTGACACCAAAGAGCCTGCCGCTCGCGCCTTCGGGTTGCGCACCGCCGAGAACCGAGCTCCAGCCGGCGCCTGGTCCCTGCGTGGTCAACGGTCGAGCTTGGGGGACCTGTGCCCAGCCCACCGCCCAGCAGTCGGAGTCGCCGGAGCACGACACGCTCTCCAGCGACGCCGTCGCCTCAAGGTTTCCGAGGGAGGTGGCGGCGAGGCTCCAGGTGGCCGGGACCGTGGGGGTCGAGTTGGCGGTAGGAGTCGTCGACGCGGCGGCTCTGGCACTCGTCGCCGGTTCGGACGAGGTGCAGCCGGAGGCGAAAGCCGTCAGCAGCAGTGCCACCGTTGCAGGCATTGTCGACCTGATCCGGGTGGATCGGTGAGCGGGGCGGCCAGCCGACGGGGGAGGGCCACAGTGCCGTCTCCCGCTCACTGACATCACCGTCGCGCCGATGTTGAGCACCGCTGGTCGCCTTTGCACGAGCCCCAACCTCCGAGCGGCAGCGTACGGCACCGGGGGCCGCGGCATCTACACTCAGCCGCCAGTGGACACGAGCCTCCGGCGTGCGCTCATCGAGGCCGTGGGGCCCGACGCGGTCCTTCAGGATGGATCGATCCTGGTGCCCGCGACCGCTGACGGCGTGTCGGACGTGCTGCGGATCGCCGAGGCTCGGCGCCTCCCCGTCCGTCT
>PLOF01000038.1:0-14477 GCA_003142035.1 Candidatus Dormiibacterota bacterium | reverse complement strand
ATCGCTCGCGGCGGGGTGCCCCGGCGGAGCCTCACCGGGATCGAGGCCGTCCTCCCCGGTGGCGACCAGATCCAGTTCGGCGGGGCGGTCCTCAAGGACGTGGTCGGATACGACATCGCATCGCTGTTGCTCGGGAGCGCGGGCAGGCTCGCGGCGATCATCGCGGTCCACCTCCGGCTGATCCCGTCGGCGGCAGCGGTCGAGGTCGCCGAGCCGGCCGGTGCCCGGGATGTCGGCGAGCTGACCGGCGTCTTCGATCCCGAGGGGATCCTGGTCGGAGGCTGAGGCTCGATCAGACCTTCGACGGGTCGGCGGCCGGCGGGGCGGCGGCGACCTGGGGCGGCACGTAGGTGACCTTGACGAGCTTCCCGCTCTCGTAGTCGAGGGCGAGAAGCCCCCCCTTGGCGCATTGCAGGTGGTGGAGTGCCCAGGGGTGACGGTGCAGGTACGTGATCCAGAAGGCCTGGATGGGGTCACCGTGGCTGACGCAGACCCCGGTCCCATCGCCCACGCTCTCCAGAAGCCGCTCCAGCGAGCGCTCGACCCGTCCCGCCATCGCGCCAACCCTCTCATCGCGCCGGAGCAGGCCGGGGTAGACCATGTGCACCCACCAGAGCGGACGCCGCCATGGCACCTCGGCGTAGCGGATGCCCTGGAGATACAGACCGAATCGGGCCTCGACCAGGTCGTCGTCCACGACGACCTCGGGGTTGTCGAGATGCCGGGCGATGATCGAGGTCGTCTGGCGAGCCCGCTCCAGAGGGCTGGTCCGGATCACCCGGACCGGCTGCCCGCCCAGCCGCTGGCCCAGCGACTCGGCCTGGGAGAGGCCCTTTGCACTCAATCCGAAGCCCGGCAGGTAGCCGTAGAGGACCCCGTGCGGGTTGGCCACGTCGCAGTGGCGGACGAGGTAGAGGCGGATTCTCTGCTGCACCGCCCGATGCTACCAGCAGGCGCAGAGCCTTCCGGTCCCGTTTGGTAACTACACACCCGTCACGCGGTCCCCGAGATGCCGCAGGGCGTTCACAGTTCGATGACGCGCTCGTTCGCCCGCCTTGACATCCCCGCACGATCTGGTCAGCGGTTCCATACGGACCGCCAAAGCCCATCGGGTCTCCCGCGTGGCTCGGAGTCCGAGTGGGGTCCATCGCGGAGTCACAGGTAGGAAACAGTGGCTGTAAGTGCCCAGCGACGCCGCCGCGTCCTCGTCGCCGTCGTCGCCGCCCTCATCGCGGCTGGCGCGTTCTACCTCGCCATCGAGTACACCAACAAGACCCCGTCCACCGGCTCGGGCACCACGAGCACCGCGACCCCTCCCCCGGTCACGACCGCGACGGTGGTGGAGGCCAGCGCCGACATCCCGGCGGGGACCCTGCTCACCGCCAGCAACCTCAAGACGGCAGCCGTCTCGACGGACGTCCTGAGCGTGCTCACGAACGCCGGCGGGGCTGACTACCCGACCATCGCCGCTCTCACCGCGTCCAAGCAGTACGCCGCCTCCGCGATCGTCGCCGGGTTGCCGATCCTGAGCTCGGAGGTGACGACCACCCCGGCCGCCGCCGCGGCGGCCATCGCCGGGTTGCCCGCCGTGCTCCCGACCGGCTATGTCGCCTTTGCGCTCCCCTACAACCCCGGCGCCAGCAGCGGCACCGGCATGGGCACGGGCGGCTTCATCCAGACCGGCGACCGGATCGACATCCTGGTCAACACCGGGGCCGGCGGGACCACGTACTGGGCATACGAGAACGTGCTCGTCCTTGCCCTCGGTCAGTCGACCGGTGCCCCGGTAGCGTCGTCGAGTGCCGCTCCGGCGGCGTCGTCCAGCGCCGCGCCGGCCGCTGCGTCCAACCTGATCATGGTCGAGCTGTCCCGCCAGGATGCCGCGGCCATGGCGGCGGTCGAGGACAACGCCTGGATCATCCAGTACCTTGTCGTCTCCTCCAACGACTACCCGAGCGCGAGCGCCGCGCCGGTGCCCGCCATCGGCGCCGGACCGGGGAGCGTCACCGCTCCGAACGACTACTTCGGGGGCTGAGCGCCCTGAGCGCCGGGAACGATCTGAGATGACGTCGCCGACCTTTCTCCTGGCCGGTGGTGGGGCAGTGGCGCTTTTTGCCGCCATGCTGGTCTTTATCCTGCCCAGCGGCGACTCGATCCTCCACAACCGGTTGCGCAACCTCGGGGACGTGGCGCCTCCGGTGCCCAAGGAGGCGGCGGCCCCTCGGAACCTCCTGGGGCAGATCCGCCACGCCGTCCAGTCCGCCGTCGGCAGCCGGTTCGAGCGCACCGACCGGGGGTCGCACTTGGCCGACCGCCTGGCGCGCGCCGACCTCAAGGTGCGGCCCACGGAGTGGGTGCTGATCTCGATCGTAGCGGCAGCTGTGGGCGGAGCGCTCTTGTACGTGCGCTTTGGGGCGATTCTCTTTGGCCTGATCGGCGTCGTCATCGGTTATGCGGCCGCTCAGTTCTTGGTCCGTTACCGGCAGACGAAGCGGACCAAGGAGTTCAACGCCCAGCTCTCTCCAACGATCCTTCAGCTGAGCGGCTCGATGAAGGCCGGCTACACCTTCGCGCAGGCCATCGACCTCACCGCCAAGAACATGCCTGCGCCCATGGGCGTTGAGCTGGGACGGGTCACCCGGGAGGTCCAGCTCGGCCTGCCCATGAACGAGGCGCTCAGCCGGATGGTCCGGCGCAACGACTCCGAGGACCTCCGCCTGCTGCTCATCGCCGTCCAGATACAGTCGCAGGTGGGAGGCAACCTCGCCCACATCCTCGACACCATCGAGTTCACAGTCCGCGAGCGGGTGCGGATCAAGGGCGAGATCAAGTCACTCACCGGTCAGGCTCGCGCCCAGGGCTGGGTGCTGATCTGCATGCCCTTCGGCATGGCCGGGATCCTGATGCTGATCGCCCCCAGTTACTTCGACCCGATGATCCAGAAGACCGCCGGCCAGGTCATGCTGGGGCTCGCCGGTTTCCTGGTGCTCTGCGGCTATGGCCTGATCCGTCGCCTCGTGAACATCAAGATATGAGCAGTAACCTCATCGTCCTGGTGGGTGCCGGCGCCGTGATCGTGCTGGTCGTCTTCCTGGCGGTCTGGCTGACGGTGCCGTCGACACCACTCGCCGGCCTGCTGGAGCGGCGACTCTCCAGCGTCCCCAACGCCATCAACTACGACATCGACCTGGACACCGGCGAGTTCACCCAACCTGCGTTCGACCGGCTCGTCCTGCCGATCCTCAGCGCAATCGGCGGTGTCATCGCCAAACGGACAAAGGAGGGGCAACTCCAGCAACTCCGCAAGCTGGTGGCCAAGTCCGGGTCGCGTCAGAGGCCCGAGACCTTGCTGGCGCTTCGGCTGATCTTCCCCGTCGCCGGCGGTGTCATCTGCTTCGGGCTCTCCCTGCTCGCCGACCTGGCCCCTCCCGAGAACTACCTCTTCATCGTGGTCGGAGCCGTCGCGGGGTACATGTACCCGACCCTCTCCCTGGAGCGGAAGGCCAAGCGCCGGCAGAAGGAGATCCAGCTGGCGCTCTCGGGCGTCCTGGACCTGCTCACCGTCTGCATGGAGGCAGGGCTTTCCCTCGACATGGCCATCATGCGCATCGGCGACGCCGACCAGAGCCTGCTCGCCGTCGAGTTCCAGAAGCTGCTCAACGAGGTCCGGCTCGGCCGCCCTCGAGGCGAGGCTCTGATGGCCATGGCCGAGCGCAACGACGTCGACGAGCTGACCGAGTTCTGCCGGGCTGTCGTGCAGGCCGAGCCACTCGGTGTGAGCGTCGTCAACGTCCTGCGCATCCAGTCGGAGGAGATGCGCCGCAAGCGCAAGCAGCGCGCCGAGGAGGCCGGCCACCGGGCTCCGGTGCTGATGCTGCTGCCCATGATGGGCTGCATCTTCCCGTGCATCTTCGTGGTCCTGCTGGGCCCCGCCCTGATCGAGCTCTTCTTCAAGTAGCCGGTCCTCGAGCAGCCGGCCGGGGCACCGCCGCCCGGCAGCGCCGGGGCGGGGTCGGCGTCGCTCAGACCACCGCGACGATCTGCCCGGTGACGAAACGAGAGGGCGTGCAGAAGCCGACGATGGCCTCCGCGACCCTTTCGGGGGCGACCGCCTTGGCGAGGTCGGCGGCGCTCATCCAGGCGCGGTTGGCGGGGGTGTCGATAGTCCCCGGCGCGACCGCGTTGACCCCGATCCCGGCGCTCCTCAGCTCGTCCGCCAGCACGGCGGTCAGGGCGTGGAGGGCCGCCTTGGAGACCGTGTAGGCGGCGGCTCCCCCGCGCAGTTCGATGCCCGCCGCCGAGCCGACGTTGACGATCATCCCGCCCCCGAGAGCCGTCATCCGCCGGGCCGCCTCGCGGCTGGACCACCAGGCGGTTTCCAGGTTCACCTGGAGCATCTCCCGGACCACGCGGGAGGAGGTCTCGACCACCTTGCCGCCGGCGAAGCCGCCGGTCACGTTGACCAGGCGCCGGACCTCGCCGAGGCCGTCGAGGGTCCGCCAGAGGGCCTCGACCGCCTCGGGGTCGGAGAGGTCGGCGCGCAACCACTGGATGTCCGGACGCAGCGCGGCGAGCTTCTCAGGGGCGGAGCGGGGCGAGGCGACGGCCACCACGGGATCGCCCAGCGCCGCCATGGCATCGAGGACAGCGGGGCCCAGCCCACCGCTCGCGCCGCACACCACCGAGAGCCCGGGACCCATCACCCGAGACGATAGCCGCTCTGCCGCGCGCGGTCATGCGCCTGGGAGCGGCGCGCGCGCTTAGAATCGGGGCATGTCCATCGAAGGTGAGTACGAGCCCAGCCCCGCCCAGTGGGTCCGCGACCAGGTCGCCGAGTACGAGAGCTCCGGAGGCAAGCGTGGAAACACGCTGGGCAACACGGAGATGCCCGTGATCATCGTCACCATGCGGGGGCGCGTGAGCGGGAAGGTCCGCAAGCTCCCCGTGATGCGCGTGGAGCACGGGGGCGAGTACGCGATCGTCGCCTCCAAGGGTGGGACGCCAGAGAACCCGGAGTGGTACCACAACCTCGTCGCCAACCCCACTGCGGTGGCCATCCAGGACGGCCCCGAGCCGTTCGACGTCGAGGTCCGCGAGGTGAGCGGCGCGGAGCGCGCGGCGTGGTGGGAGAGGGCGGTCGCCGCCTACCCCCCCTATGCGGAATACCAGACCAAGACGTCACGGGTGATCCCGGTCTTCGTCGCCACCCGGGTCTGAGCTTCTCGAGACCGGCAGCGGTCGCGCCAGCCGGTTGATGCGCGATTGCTGCGTACGCCACGTTTTGCCGACAGGGTGAAGACCGGAGGACGCATTTCGATGAGATTGGGGTACTCTACTGTCAGCCGCTCAAATCGGGCGGAAGTCGCTCGTGGTCTCCCTCCTTCTCAACGGACCCGCGCGTCGTGAGTAATCCGAGAAGGACCAGGAGAGACCAGCCATGACTGGTACCGTCAAGAAAGTCGTGCAGGAGCGCGGCTTTGGTTTCATCACCGCTGAGGATGGCGCGGAGTACTTCTTCCACCGCAGCGGTCTCGACCCCTCGCTCAACTTCGAGAGCCTGGCGGTTGGCGAGCACGTGAGCTTCGCCGTCGAGACGAGTGACAAGGGCCCGCGCGCGCGTCAGGTTCGCGCCGCCTAACACTCGGGGATTAGGCCGTCCGGCCGGTGCGGGTATCCGCGCCGGCCGGGGGGCCGAAACCTCTGACCGGGTCAGAGAAGACCGTCGAAGAGGTCCATCGGGGGCCTTTCCGGTTCGCCCGCTCTGCGGGTGAGGACGAAGCGTTCGAGGCCGAAGGCTGCCTCGAAGGGCTCCGCCGCCATGGCGACGAGGGCGCGACTGAGGTGCCTCTGGCTGAGACGTGCGGGCCGGATCGGCCGGCGTCAGTCGGTCAGCGCCAGCCGCATCACGGCGAGATGGCGCACCACCGCCTCGGGGCTCCAGCCGTGGCCCCCCAGCTTGTCGACCACCAGCTCGACCTTCTCGAGGGGTGCGACCATCGCGCGGAGGCGTTCGACGTTGACCAGGCGATCGTGCTCGGGAACGATGATCATGGTCGGCTTGGCGCGAGTCCGGACCAGATCCAGATCCTGACGCCCGAGTGCATCGGCCAGCCACTCGCGTGCCGCGCGCGGGTTGGCACGCCGCTGGTTGAGGTAGTTGACGTCGGCCGTATACGGATCGACCACCTTCCCCTCGATGGCGATTCGCTTGTAGAGGTCGCTGATGGTGCGCCGGCGGCTGAGCCAGGCCACCTGGGCCCAGAGCGGCCGGACGGTCAGGATGCGCACCTGCCAGCGGTACTGGGCGCGGATCAATCCCTCCCCGAGGAGCGGAGTGTGCAGGATCAGATGGTCGATGGCCCCCTCGTTGTCGGCGGCCATGGCGCAGGCGACCGAAGCACCCAGACAGAGGCCGGCGAGGTCGAAGCTGCGGACCTCGAGGTGATCGAGCAACTCCCAGACCGTGCCGGCCATCGCCTCGGCGGTGTGCCGTGAGGGGAGCGGCTCCGACTGCCCGTTGCCGGGCAGATCGGGGGCGATCAGGGTGTGCTGGCCCGCGAGCGCCGCAAACCGGCCTCCGAACTCCTCTCCGGAGCTGATGAAACCGTGGCAGAGCACGAGCGGCTTGCCGGTGCCGCCGATGAGGAACCGAAGGCGGCGCCCGCCGAGTTGGACGAACCGCTCCTCCATCCGCGGCCCGGCGGCGGTTGAGACGCTCAAGCGCTCACGCTCGATCCCAGAGGCGCGACTACTTTGGTCATCCGCGTCGGAAATCCTGGATCGGGTGGTTGCGTCGAACCACATGACGTGACGCGGCACCCCGGCCTTCCCAGCCCGTGCTGGGCATGAGGGTACGGACAGGGTCGGTCTGAGGGCACCTATGGTGCCCTATCAACCGGCGCGGCGTCTGCTCGCCGCCGTACCCATCAGGTCGCGCTCCGCGCATGCGCTCAGTTCGCGCCTCGATAGACGGCACCGTTACCGGGAGGGCCACCGACACGGTCCAGCTCTCGCTTGATGCTGCCGTAGCACTCGCAGGCGACAGCCTCCAACCCCTCGCGATCGAGGATGGAGACGTGCCCACGGTGATAGCGGATCAGCCCCGCGGCCTGGAGTATCCCCGCGGAGAGGGTCACCGTCGCCCGCCGTGAGCCGAGCATCTGGCCGAGGAACTCGTGGGTGATGGCGAAGTCGTCGACGCCGACCCGGTCATGGCTCATCAGCAGCCAGCGGCTGAGACGCTCCTCGTTGGTGTGCAGGCGGTTGCAGGCGGCGGCCTGCGAGATCTGACCGAAGAGAGCCGACAGATACTGGTGGTACAGGTCGGCGAACGCCCCGGCGCGAACCAATTCGGCGAGGAACGCAGCCCCGTCCATTCGCAGTGAGGCTCCCGACACCTGCGAGATCGCGCGCACGGCGAGCGAGCCGCCCAAGACGAGCGGGACCCCGACGATGCCCTCGTTACCGACCGTCGCCACCTCGACGATGGCGCCGTCGTCGAGGGGGGTCACCAGCGAGATGACGCCGTCGATCGGGAAGTGGACGGCCCAGATCGGCTCGCCGGGCTCGAAGAGCACGGTCTTGATCGGTAGCGACACGAGCACCATGTCGCGGATCAGCCGGTCGCGGTCCTCGGCGGGGAGGGCCTCCAGGATGCGATTGGAGCGGGGATCGCGCGGGGGGGGAGGAGCGAACATGGGAATCTCTGCCGAGCGGCCTCTTCTAGTGTTGCGCCCGGATTCTACCGCCGACCTGGCGTCCATGCACCCGGTGAAAGTGCCTCAGGCGGCGCCCCGCGCCTCTAGCGGGTCGGTGCCATCTCCCGGGTCGGAGTGCGCAGCCGCCGCCGGGGGCGCCGTCGCCTCGCCGGGCTCGCTCTCCGGCCCCACCGGGAGAGTGAAGGCGACGGTTGTCCCCAGGTTGCCGGAGGAGGCTATCCAGATGCGGCCACCGTGTCCCTCGACAATGCGGCGGCAGGTGGCCAGGCCCAGCCCGCTGCCCGGAACCGAGGTCTGGCGGCGCGTGAAGGGCTCGAAGACCTCCTCGCGGGTGCCCCCCGGGATGCCCTGACCGTTGTCGCGACAGCGGATCTTCCAGACTTCACCCTCGCGGACGGCGTCGAGGCGGATCCGCGGTGGTTGGTCGCTCCGGTACTTGATGGCGTTCCCGATCAGGTTCTGGAGTACCAGCTGCAGCTCGCCGGGCCGTCCCGGGACGGTCGGAAGGTTTCCGGCCTCGATGAGCGCGCCCTGCTGGGCGATGCTCGACCCGACGGTGGCGATCACCCGGGCGGCGGCGAGGTTGAGATCGACCGGCTCCAGGGCGGTGTCGCCGCGGTCCAGCTCGGCGTAGTGGAGGAGGTCGCTGACCAGCTCCATCGCGTCGTCGGCGACATCCTTGATCTGGTCGACCACCTGGAGCACCGGCCCCGCGTCGTCGCCGGGCCCCGCCCTCATGCGGGCCACCGAAGTCCACATGGCGATGGTCGCCAGGGGGTTGCGCAGATCGTGGGCCATGGCGTGGCTGAAGGTCGCGAGGTCGGCGTTGGAGCGACGGAGCCGCTCCATCATCACCTGACGTTCGAGCGCGACGCTGAGGAGGGCGTTGTTCTCGAAGAGGCGGTCCCTCTCGGATTCCGGAGCCGGCCTCAGAGGGGTCACCACCGCGAGCAACCCGAGGTCGAGGGTCGCCGTCTTGGTGGGGAAGACGACCACCAGCTCGTCCGGCCCCCACTCGATGCCGTCGAGGAGACCGTCGGGAGGGAAGGCATCCATGCGCGACTGCGCCGGAAGGTCCAGCTTCCCGCCTCCCTTCAGGTACGACCCCGCGATATCCAAGAGCCTGCCGTCGCCCTCCTGGTGCCCGCCGGCCTCCGCCGCCCACAGCCCCAGACAGCCGGCGCGGGCCGGGGTGCCGGCGAGCCAATCGAGCGACTTGGGATCTCCCGCGGTGCCGCTCAGGAGGGAGACGCTCAGCTCGTGATCCAGTGTCATCGCCTCGTTGAGGCCGGTCGTTGCGGTGGCAGCCGCCTGCGTGACGCACCGGGAGAGCTCGACGGCCATCGCTGTGATGCCGGCCTGGAATCGGGCGGCGCTCTGCCCTCTGGCCACCCTCCTCCCCAGGTCCCGCTGGTACTGCTCGAGGCAGGCGACCACAGCGCTGATCGTGGTCCAGCGCGGGTTCACCGAGTGGAGGGCCGCGGCGGCCTCCGCCAGGTCTGCGAGCATCGGCTCTCGAGCTCCGGCCCCCACGTCCAGCCCTCGTTCGATCGCGTTAACCGCTCTCTCGAGGGCGGACACCTCCTGGACGGTCGTGGCCTCCCCCTCGACGAGAAGCCGCTCGAGCCGGTGCAGCAGGCGGTCTCGCACCGGCCCGTCCGCCGCGAAGCCGCCCTCGCCGCTCTCGTTGAGCGTGGCGGCCGCCGTACAGCCGCAGGACTCGCGCGGCACGAATGCGGTGGGCACCAGGTGCGGCCCGTTGGGGACGTCCACGCCATGGATCATCTCCAGGAGCAGGCTGGCGGCCATCCGCGAGATCCCCTCGAAGTTCTGATGGACCGTGGAGAGGGTGGGCTGGGACGACGATGCCGCCGGCACGTCATCGAAGCCGACGAGGGCCTGGTCACGCGGCAGGACCAATCCCGCCTCCCGGAGCGACCTCATGATCCCGAGCGCGTTGTAGTCGGTGGCGGCGACCACGGCTGTCGAGAGCATGCCCGCCGCCAGTATGGCCCTGGCGGCCACCTCCCCTCCACCTTCCAGGTTGTCCGTGGCCTCGAAGACGAGGTCACGGTCGGCCTCGATCCCGTGGGAGGCGAGCGCTTCCAGATACCCGTCGAGCCGCTCCCTGATGTCGGTCTGCACCAGGCAGCCGGCAAAGGCGATGCGGCGGTGCCCGTGCTCGACCAGGTGGTCCACGGCCTGGATGATCCCGGATCGGTTGTCGGCGCGAACCACGGGGCAGGGGAAGCCCTCGACCTCATGGCTGAGCATGATCACGGGCTTGCCCGCGTCCCGAAGGGCCTGGAGGTACCAGGGCTCCACTGCGTTGAGCACAACGAGGAAGCCGGAGACCTGGTCCCAGGCCGGACGCACCGTGAAGTGGGGCACCAGGGCCTCCGTGCCCGGGGGCCAGCCGAGGTAGTCGCCGCCGGCGCTTCCCGAGGGGCGGGAACGCGTCAATCTCTGCTCCGGACCGTCGAAGGCCAGGTCCAGTGTCTGAATGGCGACCACCCGGGCCCCGGTGGCGCGGGCGGCGGTCACGACCCCGGCGGTGAGGCTGCGCGTGTAGCTGCCTGCCACAAGCGGTGACAGGATCCCGATCCGCGGGTGCTCGCCCGGCTTGGCCTGAGCGGGCAACGGCGTCCCTGGCATGACCTGATCCTCCATTCACGGAGATGCTCCACCCGGGCTCCGCCGTTGGAAGTGGGGTTCATCGGGATGGAACGGCCTCGTAACCTCTGGACGCCGTCTCGATGGCGGCCGCCACCCGGCCGGGTACGCTGTCCCTGCCGCCGGTGCCGGCGGGCCAGACGGAGTGGCGAACCGGAGTGAACTTCCTTCAGGGCCTGCATGGGGCCGTGGCCCTTGCACTGCTGGCCGGGCTGCTCTTCGCCGAGGAAGCGGGAGTCCCGCTCCCCTTCGCGCCCGGTGAGTTGACCCTGCTCGCCGCCGGCCTCCTGATCAGCGCCGGCGGCCTCGACCCGTGGGTCTTCGCCCCCGTGGCGGTGGTCGCCTGCGTCGGGGGCTCTCTGGTCGGCTACTACTGGGCTCGGGCGCTCGGGGACCGCGGGTTGGAGGCCCTCGCCCGGCGCCTCCATCAGCAACGCGCCCTGGAGCGGGTCACGCTGCGGGTCAGGTCGGCCGGCTGGATGGGCGTGGCGGTGACCCGGCTGATCCCGGGGCTGCGCATTTACACGACCCTGGTCGCCGGCGCCCTGCGGGTGAAGCGCTCCACCTTCCTCACCGGCATGATCACGGCCACCGTGCTGTGGGTCGCGGTATACGTCGCCCTGGGCATGGCGGCGGGGGTCCCGATCGAGCACTTCCTCACCCAGGTCCAGCGGCTGGCTGTCCAGGGCGGCATCCTGGTCGCCATGGGGGTCGGCTGCTATCTCGCCGTGCGGCGCACCCCGGCCTCCTCGGGGGCAGGCCTGGTGCGCCTGCCTCGAGTGGCGCGGATCGTGGTCGCGGCGGCCGTGGACGTCGGGGTGGTGGCCTGCGTCAGCACCGGCCTCCTGGCTCTGGGACGGCTGCTTGGGGTCGGCTTCCGGGCCGGGTGGGTGGACGCGCTGGTCGCGCTCCTGGTCGTCGCCGCCTTCTACGTCATCATCGCCCGACGCAGCGGCGGTGCCACCGTCGGGGAGGCGCTCCTCCACACGAGCTACGCGATCGAGCACCGGCCGGGACTCAGGGCCCACTCACCTTTGGAGACGGTCCGCGCCTTCGTGTCCGGCAATCGCGATGAGCTCACCGCGTCATCCGAGCTGCTCCGGGCACTGGGAGACCCGGAACGGCTCCGGATCGTGAGCCAGTTGCTGGAGAAGCCGCTCACGCTTGCGGAGATGGCTTCCTCGATGCAGCAGCTCCCCTTTGAGCTGCGTCACCAGCTGGACCGCCTCACCGCCGCGGGGGTGCTGACCGTGAGCGGCGAGGAGCCCGACGCCGTCTACGCCGTCCGTCCCGAGATCGCTCGCGCCCTGGTGCAGCTGCTGGCGGCGATCCCGCCCGCCCCGGCCCATGGCACCGGTCCCCATGACGACCCCGCGGGCGCGGCCGGCGATCAGCAGCAGGCAGGACGGCCTCAGGTCGCCGGCTGACCGGACGCCGCCGGAGCGCGGGTGGGCCCCGCGCCGGGGGGGGGATTCCCGAGGTCCTACTCCTTGCGCAGGGGAACCGTCAGCCGGGCGACCAGCACGTTGCGCCGCCGCCGCAGCGCGGCGCTCAGCACCAGGTCCAGGTGGTTGTGGAGAGCCTGGTGCCAGAAGTGGCGGGGAAGGGCAACCGGGATGAGGACCACCACCCGATGGGCGGCGGAGGGCTTGAGCGAGCCGATGTAGCGCAGCAGGGGACGGACCACCGAGTGGTACGGAGAGGGGAGGACCACCAGCGGCACTCCCGGGTCCCACCGGGCCCAGGCCCGCTCGAGCTCTTTCCGGGCCCCCTGGTCCTCGGGAAACTCGACCGTCACCGCCACCACGCGGTCGCCCATGGAGAGGGCCTGGGAGAGGGCAAGGCTGGTGAGGCGGGAGAGCTGGGTGAAGGGAACCACGACGGTGGTCGAGCCCGGCGCGGGGCGCGGCGGCCGCTGGCCGAGATGGATCTCCGCTGCCAGCCTGCGGTAGTAGGTGCTGATCCTCACGAAGAGGAGGATCAGCAGCGGGATCGCCACCACCACCACCCAGGCCCCTTCCCGGAACTTGCTGAAGACGAAGATCAGGGTGGCGATGCCGCTGGCGGTGCTGCCGAGCCCATTGATCCCGCAGCGCCACCACCAGCCCTGTGACCTCTCCCGCAGCCAGTGGCGGACCATCCCCGCCTGGGCGAGGGTGAAGCCGGTGAAGACGCCGATGGCGAAGAGCGGGATGAGCGAGTCGGTGTTTCCGCCAGTCGTGGCCAGCAGGATCGCGGCGAGCAGCGCCAGCGCCCAGATGCCCCGATTGAAGACCAGCCGGTCGCCGCGGATGGCGAAGCCATGGGGGAGACGGTTGTCCTTGGCGAGCAGGCTGGCCAGCACCGGCAGGCTTCCGAAGGAGGTGTTGGCGGCGAGGGCGAGCACCAGGGTGACCAGGATCGAGATGCCGGCGAAGGCCCAGCCCCGGCCCAGGGCATAGCCGACGACCTGGTTGAGGACGGCGTCGCCGGTCCTCGGCTCCACGTGGAAGCGCTGGATCAGCAGCGCGAGCCCGAGCAGCATCACGGTCAGCAGGGCGCCCAGCATCAGCTCGGTCTGGCGCGCCCTGGTCACCTGGGGGTGGCGGAAGAGGGGGACGCCATTGGCGATCGCCTCGACCCCGGTGAGAGCGCTGCACCCGGCGGCGAAGGCCTGGAGGACGAGCAGGACCCCCACCGTCTCCAGGGTGTGGGTGGCGACCAGCGGCGCGCCCGGCGCCTTCAGGTGCGGGGCCAGGGGATGGATCAATCCGATCGCGATCACGATCAGGATCGCGGCGATGAACGCCAGAGTGGGCACCAGGAAGGCTCGGGCCCCCTCGGCCAGGCCGCGGAGGTTGAGGAAGGCGATCACGGCCAGCATGGCCAGGCAGATGGGGAGGGTGTAGGGGGCGAGCGGGCTGAATGCGGAGGTCAGCGAGCCGACCCCGGCAGCGATCGAGACCGCGACGGTGAGGACGTAGTCGACGATGAGCGCAGCCCCCGCCAGCAGCGTCAGCCCGGATCCGAGATTGGTCCGGGCGACCGCATAGGCCCCGCCTCCGCCGGGGTAGGCGGAGATCACCTGGGTGTACGACGCGACCAGCAGCACCAGCAGGGCGACGATGGCGAGCGTGATCCAGGGGGCGAGCTGGAGGGCCGCGAGACCGCCGGCCCCCAGTGCGACCAGGAGCGCCTGGGGGCCGTACGCCACCGAGGTGAGCGCGTCGAGGGAGAGCGCCGAGAGCCCCTCGACGGGGTTGATCTCCTCCTTGGCCGCTTCGCTCGGGCGGAGGGGGCGGCCGAACAGGGTGCGCGTCAGCTGCACCTGGTCACCTGGTCTCGAGCTGGGTAGTCAACGGTGTGAGTCTGCCCCTTGCCCCCCGCGGGAGGCGGCCCCCGCGCGGCAGCTCTCCGCGGCGCGCAATCCGCCCTGTGACAAACGGGTCGGTACTGCAACGTGCGGACGCCCTGTCCGAGCGGTGTTAGGGTCGGCGCTCACGCCGAATAATTGGCGGACACGGGGCGGGATTGACCATGGCGTCTGCAATAGTCACGGATCGGCGCCACGTCAGCGATTGGTGCGAGCCGGCCGGCTCCACCACCTGTGCCGGGAGAAAGACCCGGCCCGCACGGTGCAGGGGTCGTCTCTGCGCCCTGGTTGCCGAGGCCGGCGGCGAGGGCACCCGGCTCCTGCAGGACGCACTCGAGGGCGGCGGGTTCGACGTCATCCCCGCTGAGAGCGGGGTGGCCGCCCTGGAGATGATCTGCGCGGTCGGGCCCGACGTGATCGTCACCGACCTGGACGGGCGCGACCTCGACGGCTTTGTGCTCTGCCGCGTGCTGCGAGGTCTAGCCGCTCACTTCATGCTGCCGGTGCTGGTGCTCAGCAACAAAGCTGCGGAGGACGCCGGCGCTCTGGCAATGGCTGCGCTCGGCAATGTTCGGGTCATGCGCAAGCCGGCGATCCCTGCCCTCGTGGTGGCCGCAGCCGGCGAGATGCTCAACATCGTGCCGGTGGGCTCGCGAAGCGTCGCTCTGCCCGGTCGGGTGACGGCTCGGGTCGCAACCATGTCGCGAGCAGCTCTCACGGGCGGGTGAGCGGCT